>JBDRTQ010000386.1:0-5033 GCA_043823885.1 Candidatus Eiseniibacteriota bacterium
ATCTGTCCATGAGCTTCTGGAGGATGACGCCGCCCACCCTCGCGAGGGGGAAGAGGGGGAAGCTGCCGAGGATGGCGTTCTTCGGGTCGGTGAGCCAGACTCCTTCGAACCCCGTGAGTCCTTTCTTGATGACATAGCCGATGAGGATGGCCACGGCCACGATGGCCAGGTGCATCGCGAGCGTCTCGACCGACTCCGAGCGGAACGTCAGCTTCCCCGCCTCGGTCCGCTCGTCGATCGGGACGATGCCGCTCCCGGACATGGCGTGCTTGTCACACTGTTCTGCCGCACCTTTGCAGTAGCGCTTCCTGGCCGCCCAGTTAACGAGGGCCATGCCCACGACCACTCCGGCGACCACACCGACCGTCGCCGAGCCCAGCGCCAGGTCCGCGCCCTCCGGCCAGCCCTTGGCGGCAAAGACGGGCGCCAGCCCGGCCGCCGTGCCGTGCCCGCCCTCGAAGCCCACGGGGATGATGGCGCCGAACATAGCGGGGATGTCGTAGATGCGCGACAGCACGAAGAGCGTCAGGCCGATGCCTACGGCGTACTGGCCCCACGCCACTATCTGCCCGAACGCGAGCTGCGGTCCGGCGATGCGCCAGATCTTCCTGAGCGGCGGGATGGCGATCCCGAGAAACAGCGTCGCGAAGACGATGTTGATGAGGAAGCTTGGGAGCTGGCTCCAGCCGGAGGTCGCGTCGGAGACGAACCCCTCGCTCCCCGGCGCGTAGCGCTGCATCAGCTGGATCACGACGAGCCCGATGAGCCCGCCCAGCACGGAGGCGGGTAGAAGCAGCCTCTGGGTCCAGCGGACCTTCGTCCGGACGGCCTGTCCAATGAGGAGCAGCAGACTCAGTGCGCAGAAGGAAAGGACTATGCGGTCGATTGTCAGCCTCCGGTCTTGTCCCAGTCCGTGTTGGGCGGTCGTGGCACGTCGACCTTCGCCAGCGCCGTGTCGATGGCGAAGACGTAGCCGTCAGCGGGCGCGTAAATTGACTCGGAGCCGAGCTGCATGGACGCCCCGTTCCACCAGAGCGTGTCGGCGTCGGGGAACTGGGTGCTGGCGACGCTCGGCCCATCGAGTATCTCGACGCCGCTGATGACCCCGTCGGGCAGCTGAACGGCGTCGTCCGTCAGCATCACCTGGTAGTTCATCTTCCGGGGGAGCGAGGCCTTGACCCTCGCCGCCATCAGAAGCAGTGTCGCGCCGACCTCTACGGGAGCACCTCCACCGGCTCCTGCGACCCGCGCGCTGTCACAACTCCCGGCTGCTCACGTCTCTCCGGACGGGTCAGCACGGTTTCCTCGTCCTTCTGCCCGGCCAGCTCACGGATACTGCCGCCATCCGGCAACGTGAGTTCGGGGTTTCGCTCGTGACCCGCGGCACGGCCCATGGCCATCCAATAGAACGCGATCTCCTTGTCTCCCGCGTCCGACTTCAGGTCGAATCCGGAGGCGTCGGCGTTCTCGACGTAGAGCGCGCTCCAGCCGCCTATGGGTGTTGCGGTGACGCGAAGATCCTCGGGCCCTGCGATCGATTCCGTGAACAGCCTGTCGAACTCAACACGCGCGGCGCCGGCCGAGAGCCGTCCCAGTCCAGACACGATGATCTCCACGCTGGGAGAGGCCACGCCGAACACCGCCTCTCTGCCACGTGACGTCTCAACAACGCGCGCGAGGGGAGCCGTCGAGACTATCGTGCCCGAGACGTAGAGCCCCTCCGACGTCGGGCTGTCGCCGGCGACGTAGACCGCGTACTCGTCGTCGTCGTTGCTCTTCACGAATGCGCCGGCCACACCGTTCCCACACTCCGACTTGAGCGTCCACGTGCTCGAGCTCACGTTCGGCTGTGAGAACAGGTGAAGCGCATCGCCGACACCGGACGTGCGGGTGCTGGTGATCTCGACGACAGGGGTGCTTTCAGCCGTCTCGATGTACACCCCCGCGCCGTCCTCGAAGAAGCCGGAGTACCCTGTGCCGTAGGCTCTCGAGTGAAGCGAGTGGCCGTCTTCGCTGCTGCCGCAGACGAGGCCTTTCCCGCTCCCCAGCGAAACGAACTGTCCGCCGTTCGCGTTGCCCTCACCGCTGCCGTAGACGCCAGCGGCGTACATCGGGAAGTTCATCCAGCCGAGCGGCAGCTTGGCGTTGGCGATGATCGCCGTGCTCTCGTCGCAGAGCGCGTGCATGCCGGGCACGTTCGCGTAGTAGCTGTCGGTTTCGAGCTTCATGCCCATCAGTGCCGATCCGCTCGTCGCAGACAGGGCCGCGCCCCAGCTCGAAACCGGAGCGACGGTGCCTACGTAGGTCCGTCCGGTAGTGTCGACTCTCACGACATCCACCGGGAATCCGTCCTCTGCGTCCAGCGAGTGTCCGTCTGCCACACCGGCTCCCGCGTCGTCGATCCCGTCGGCGAAGCCCGCGGGAACGTTCTTCAGCTGCGTCCACTCGAGCGGGTTCAGAGGATCGTTGAGAGAACCGGCCTGACTGAGGTCGTCGTCGAGCGCGTAGGCGGCGGCCGGGACTCCGTCCAGCTCCGCGGAGTCCAACGCGGAGTCCGCGCTCGTCGCGGAATCTGCCGTCGTCGCGTGGTCGGCCTCGGCTGCGTGGTCCGCGTCTGCGGCGTGATCTGCCTCATCGGCGTGGTCCGACGCCGCAGAGCGACGCGCGTAGGGGGCCGAGAGCAGCGGGTGCCTGGGCGTCAGGGTCTCGCCGCCGACGTCGACCTGAAGCCAAAGAGGGACGTCGAAGTCGACGTCGAGGGGGGTGAGACTGCCGAGAACAACGGTCGCGACGCCGATGGAGTTGGTCGTCACGAGGTGAGTCTCGTTCCAGACCGGCCCCCCACCGACCTCCTGAGTGTAGATGCGGAACGTGATGCTCACCGACTGGTCGGCGAGAGGCTCGTCGTCGTCGTTGGTCAGCATCACCTGGTAGTTCATCTGCGTGGGAATCTGCGCAGCGCAGGGCGAGCAGGTCAGCAGCAGGACGGCGATGACCACCGAAGCCACGACGACGGATGAGTTCTTCACGTTAGCTCCTTCATTTGGGACATCTGTCAGCGCAGCACCATGACCTTCTGGTCATCCGCCCTGCCGTCGACCAGGAGCCTGGCGAAGTAGACACCCGACGCCACTGCGGCTCCGCGGTCGTCGTTGCCGTCCCAGGTCCTTTCGTGCCGCCCGCGGTCGACCGGACCGTCGACCACCGTGCTCACGCGCTGCCCGCGGACGTTGTAGATGACGAGGTGAACCGGGCCGGAATGGTCCGGAATGTCGAAGCTGACGGACGCCGAGCCCGACATCGGATTGGGGCGGAGCGGGAAGAGCCTGAGCGCCAGCCTGCCCTCGGTGGACACGCGAGCGGGGGAGCCCGCGACGACGTCCTCGGTCCCGTCCGGGAACACGGAACGGACCTCGTACCAGAACGTGGTCTGCGGCCAGGTCGTCGTGTCCTCGAAGCTGTTGGGCGACTCGGGTGCGAGCGGCGTCTCGGTGATGAGATCGAACGGACCGTCCTCCGCGATGGCGCGGTAGACGTTGAAGCCGGTCATGCCGTCGAGCGAGCCGACTGTCCACCTGACGAGAGGAGTGCCCGCGTCGGAGAGCACGGCGAACACCGCCCCCTCGACGGGGACGTTGATGTTCGGGAGTGTCAGCCAGAAGCCGTCGTAGATCCTCATGCCGCCGCCTTCGCCCACGGGCCCGATGGGGCACTGCGCGATGGTGTCGTGCGCCTTGAACGAGGCCGACTGAGAGGCCGCGCCTCCGCAGTTGACCGACTCAGTGCCGCGCTTGATGGCCACGGCGGGCGAACTCAGTGCCAGCAGTGCCGCCGTTAGGCAGACGAGCGCGACAAACGCGCTCCCTGACCGCTTGCTGGCGATTGTGCGAGCGTTCATCCTGCGCACCTCCTTCCCCGGGGAACCGGGGTTCTGGTGGGAATGCAGCTTCGCGTCATTCGAGCGGACCTGACTATGTCTTGGGATTCGACCCATTGTGTTGGACGAGCGGCGCTCAGTCAAGGACGGATGTTGCGCTATCGTTGGGCCACCTTCGCCCCTTCCGCGCCGGCGGGTGTTCGTATCTCATGAACGGCTCAGCATTCGAGAGGCGGGTGGCGGCGAGGGCCGCCGCTGGCAACCGAACCACACGCCACCGAGTCACCGGAGAACCACGAATGAGCTTCCAGGAAAAGCTGTCTGCACTGCTCGCCGCCCGGGACGTGTTCGACAACGTTTCCAGGGCGCAGATGATCCGAGACGCCGTGTCCCATCGTGAGGCGATTCCGGCCGCCTGTGGCGCGCTCGCGACGTGGACGCCCACGGAGTCGACGGGGCGGAGCCCCAAGGACACTTACCTCGTCCGCAATCCCGAGAGTGAAGACACCATCGATTGGAACAGCCCCAACAATGTTCCGCTCACTCCGGAGACGTTCGAGATGATCCTGGAGGACGCGCTCGCGACCCTCAAGACGACGGACCGCGTCTACCTGACCGACAGGCTCGTCGGGGCGGATCCTTCCTACGCGCTGCCGGTGCACACGGTAGGTGACAAGGCGCTGTCCGCTCTCTTCATAGACAACATGTTCCGCCCGTGGTCGGACGAGACCGTGGCCGCGAGCTGCTTCCGCGACCGTCACTTCACGCTCATCTCGCTTCCGTACCACAAGCTCGACCCGGCGCGCCACCAGGGAAGGCTGCGCGAGGATCCGAAGCTCGGACACACGTCGACCATGTGCGTCGCCATGGACTTCGACCGACGCATCGGCGTCGTCTACGGCTCGGCCTACTGCGGCAGCATGAAGAAGCTCATCTTCACCGTGATGAACTACATGCTGCCGGGAGAGGGGATCCTCCCGCTGCACTGCAGCGCGAACGAGGGCACGGACGGACGGAGCGCGCTCCTGCTGGGCCTGTCGGGCACGGGGAAGACCACGCTCTCTGCCGACGCCTCGCGTGCGCTTCTGGGCGACGACGAGCACGGGTGGAACGAAGAGGGCATCGCCAACTTCGAGTACGGCTGCTACGCGAAGCT
>JBDRTQ010000387.1:0-9957 GCA_043823885.1 Candidatus Eiseniibacteriota bacterium
GTGCTACTGCGTCGCGCTACTTCCTGCGCCTGCGAAGAACGGCGACCGAGCCGAGGAGTCCGCTGCCGAGCAGCATAAGTGTTGCGGGCTCGGGTACCGGAGGCGTGGTCTGCGAGTCGGGCGCAAGAATGTGGTAGTTGATCGACCCGTCCTGCGCCGCGTCCAACGGGTCCACATCGTTCAACGTGAAACCTGTGTTCCAAGCGGCGTTGACTCCGTAGCCGCCCACGGTACCGTCCTTGGAGAAGAAGTCCTGCCAGACCGGGACGCGCCAGCTGTCGAACTCGAAGCTCGTCACCTCGCCTGTCGTGCCGTCGAACTTGATGCCGTACATGTTCTCAGGCATACCCGGGTTCGAGCCGCCGCCTGCGGTGTGCGTTCCGATCGTCGTGCTGCCGACATCGCCCTGCAGATTGAAGATGTCGTTGGCGGTGAAGTTGTCCGACACCTCCAGGATGAAGTGGCTCGTCTCACCTGCCGGATGTCCGAACACGTACGAGTAGTGCCAGGAGTTGTCCATGTTCTGCGTGACCACCCACTCGAACATCGTCGGCCCCGTCACGATCCAGTTTCCGGTGCCCTGGATGCCGCCGTCGGTGCTCAGCAGGCTGCCGAAGTAGGCCGCGGACACAGATGGAAGTGCAAGCATCGCTACGAGCAGAAGCGCTCCAAACAGTCTCGGTGCTCTCATAGCCGTCTCCCCCATCCGTTCAATGACGCTTGAGTATGGCTCCCCAGAAATCCCACTCGCCTACCGTGATTATACCATCTCTGAAGAATCTGTCAAGGCCTAATTCCGGCCCTGCTGGGCCCCGCGACCCCTAAGCCCGCTCAACGCTCCCTTTCTTCCCCCGGCAGCCCGCCTGTTCAGATGCTTCTGGCTGAGCCGGTTTCTTCTGGAGATGTGCGCAGACGAGGGTCGGGCCTCCGCTCTCGCCGGCGTCGGGCCCGCAGGATCACCCCCTCCGACGCTCGTCTGCGTGGTCGAGAAGCCCTCGGGCGCCGTGTGACCCTACCGCTGGACTCCGCCGTACGTAAACTGCTATCCTCTGCATCCGGAAAGAGAGGGGCACAGCATGATTCTAGACAAGAAACTGCGAGTCTTCCTTGCAACGGCCGAGGCAGGCAGCTTCAGCCGTGCGGCCAGACAGCTGTCGCTGAGCCAGTCGGTCGTGAGCTTCCACGTCAAGGCTCTCGAGCAGGAACTCGGCGTGTCGTTGTTTCGTCGGCAGGGCAGGAGTATCTCGCTTACCACAGAAGGGAAGCTCCTGTTCAAGGAGGGGCACAAGCTCGCCCGGGAGGCGCGACGCATCGAGGACGCGTTCTCGGCGCAGTCGGAGGAGATCGCGCAGCGCATCTACTTAGCCGGAGACGCCCTGACGTGTGCCTTCACGCTTCCGTGGACTCTCGCGGCCTTCCGTGAGGAGTATCCTGACGTGCTGTTCTCGTACGAGCAGCTGGATGAAGCAGAGCTCGTCAACAGGCTGGTGTCGGGCGAACTCGACGTCGCTCTGGCCGGCCACCAGGTGCAGCACCGGAAGCTGACGGTGACGCCATGCTTCCAGGACAGGATCGTACTGGTCGGCCCCGCCGAGAGCGCCCCGGACAGCATCTCCATCGCCGAGTTGAAGGATACCGCGATAATCTGGGCCACGAGCGACCGCGGCCTGGAGCTGCTCCTCAGCAAGGACCTGCCCGAGGCCGGTCTTCCCATGAAGGACCTGAACGTCTTCATGGAGGTAGACAACCTCTCCATTCTCAAGACGTTCGTGCGGGCGGGGGTTGGAATGGCCTTCCTGCCGTTCCTGACCGTCTCGGACGAGGTGCGCTTCGGCTTCCTCAAGGTCGTCGACGTTCCGGGTCTTGAACTCGAGCGGACCAACTACCTTGTTCATCGCAGGGAGAAGACCCCCAGACAGGTGGTCACAGCCCTGGTCAACTTCGTCGAGAACCGCGACTGGCAGGCCGTTCTGGATGCCCAGGGGCGGGGAGAGCTGTAGTCCCACCCGATGTGGCCCACCGCAGCTCTCCCATCGCCATTGCGGTGGTCAATCTCGTACCGATAGTGGCGTCTCCTCGGTGCCACCGAGCCGGACCCACTGGAGTTACCCCGAGGAGGTGACCGTTGATGAAGAGACTGCTCATCATTGCTCTGGCCGTCATCGCGCTCTGCGTACTGCTGGCTGGTTCGTCCTTCGTGGACGAGACCGGGAAGGACGAGGCTAGGAAGGAAGAGACCGGTAACGAAGAGACCGGGAACGAAGAGGCCAGGACAGCCGCGATGCCCGTCGGGCAGAAGGTCTTCACAGAGGCCAAGTGCCAGATGTGCCACACGGTCTACTCGTCAGGCATAGGCGAGCCCCCCGCCGAGGACGCAGAGGCAGGGGACGATGTGGCAGGACAGTCAGATCTTTCCACGACCGGTGTTGGCCGGACGGCGCAGTGGATGTCCCTCTTCATGCAGAAGAAAGAGACCCTGAACGACAAGAAGCACGTGTTGAGCTTCAACGGCAGCGACGAAGACCTCGCCACGCTCGTGGACTGGCTCCTCACGCTCAAGCCGGCGGAGGTCGCCGCGCCCGAGGCCGAGAAGGCAGAGGCCACCGAGGCAGAGAAAGGCGAGTAGACACGCATGAGCGCTACCCTTCTGGCAGTACTCGCGGTCGTCATCGTCGTGCTCCTGATTGTCCTGACCAGGTTCCTGAAGACCCCTTCCACCGGTGCGGCCAGGGTATTCTCGCTGGTCGCCATGATGGCACTCCCTGCGCTGTGGCTCCTGGGCATGCTCGCGTATGCCGATTCGGAAATGAGGACGGTCAGCTTCTGCACGAGCTGCCACGAAATGCACGCCTACGGCAACAGCCTGGAGATCGAGGGCGACGGGTCGCTCGCGGCGGCGCACTACCGCAACGGCCGCGTCGACAGGACGAAGGCCTGCTACACGTGCCACACGAACCCGGGGCTTGTGGGTTACCTCGATGCCAAGATGAGGGGGATGAACGACGTCCGCGTGCACTACTTCGGGAAGCCGTTGGAGGAACTGGAGCTGGTCGAGCCCTATCGGAACGCCGTCTGTCTTAAGTGCCACGGAGTGACGGGAGGCTTCCTGGAGGGCTACGGGCACAAGTACCCGGAGACGCTCATAGACGATCTCAAGGCCGAAGAGACGTCGTGCCTCGACTGCCACGGCGCCGGTCACATTCTGGAGGACTGACATGGTCGGTCTGTTCAAGCTCCTCCCCTCGGGCCCCGGCGCCGCAACGGCGACCCTTCTGCGGGGCGTGCTCTCCCAGATCGCTGGAGTCCTGGTACTCTCGGTGGCTCTCTTCGCGAAGATGCCGCTCCTTCTCGTGGTCGTCATTCCCCTGGGTGGACTGCTCATCGTCCTGGGCTTCGTGGCGTGGTTGTGGGCCACGGTCCGGGTCAGGTAGGGTTGAAGGCGTAGAGCCCGGGCGCCGCCCCTGCGAACGCTGTGTCTCCTGAGACGAGCGAGGTGAATCATGGCGAAGGACACGCACAAGATCGACATCAACTCCGGCCAGCGGGCCGCGGAAGCCCGGCGCGACGAGCCCCTGTTCTTCGCGCTCGACCGGTCGGGCGTACACCTGCCCTCCGCGTGCGGCGGGCGCGGCATATGCGGCCTCTGCAGGACGCGGGTGCTCTCGGGAGGGGGAGAGGCCAACGACACTGAGCGGCACCACCTGTCGAAGGCGGAGATCGGCGCGGGTGTGAGGCTCTCCTGCCAGCTCAGGGTGCAGGACGACCTGTCGATCGAGGTCTCAGAGAATGTCCTCAAGGCCAGGCGCTTCGAGGCGTCCGTCGCAGGCAAGCGCAGACTCACGTACGACATGATGGAGGTCAGGTTCGAGCTGGACGAAGCCGTGAGCGTCGCCGACAAGCCCGCGCAGTTCGTCAGGCTGGAGGTGCCTCAGGAAGGAGGGCCGGTTCACCGCGCGTATTCGATAAGCTCGCTCGCCTCCGAGAAGGGCGTAGTGGAGACCGTCGTCCGGCTCGTTCCGGACGGGGTCGGATCGCTCTACGTACACCGGCTGAAGGTGGGGGACAGAGTGTCCTTCATGGGACCGTACGGCGAGTTCGAGCTCGATCAGGACCCCGAGGTCGCGGTCGTGTGCATCGGCGGCGGGTCGGGCGTTTCTCCCATCAAGAACCTCATCTACTCCATCTACGAGCGCTGGCCCGAGCGCGAGTGCTGGCTCTTCTTCGGATGCAGAAGCTCGCGAGACGTCTTCTACTACGACGAGTTCCGCGAACTCGCGCGCGAGCACCTGTCGTTCCATGTCTTCTACGCGCTGTCGGAGCCCGAGGAGGGCACCGACTGGGACGGCGAGACGGGCTTCATACACCTCTCGGTCGAGAGCCACCTCGAGAAGAGCGCCGCGGCGCGGCAGGCGTTCCTGTCCGGCCCGCCTCCGATGATCGAGGCCGCGATGAAGGTCCTGGAAGGCAAGGGCATCAAGCGCGAGAGCATGTACTACGACAAGTTCTAGCCCTCCGGCCTGACCTGTCGACTCCTGTCTTCAGGATTCAACACCATCCGTGGTATAATATGCACTAGCGGGGTCTGACGCGCGTCGGCCACGCCCCACCGTACGTGTGCATCTGATACGCGACGGGACGACGTCCCGTCCGACCTGCATGGATCCGGGGGGATTCTCATGCGCACGAAGCTAACGACTGTCATCGCGCTGGTCGCAGTGGCCTGTCTGGTTCTCTCGGCAGTAACGGTGTCCGCCAGGAATCCTATCAGGAACACGTTCTTCGCCGTTTATCCCGTGGCGGAGAACACGCAGCTGGACGACCTGCCCAGCAACGCCGGTCACTGTGGAGTCTGTCACCTCGACTTTGATGGCGGAGGGCCACGGAATCCGTACGGTCTGAGCGTCCAGGTCGGTCTGAACAACGGCCTCTCGAATCTCGAAGCGATACTCGCCGTGGGTGGCGACGATGCCGATGCGGACGGCTTCGTTAACTCAGTGGAAGCCTCCGAGATAGTTCTCTTCACCAACACGCCGACCTTCCCCGGGCTCTCCATCTCGAACTACACGAGCACGATCAGCGTCGACCACGCGGACCTCGAGCCGTACCTGACGCCCGGCGGCAGCACGGACACGACTCCTCCGGTGGTCACCGTGAACTCGCCGAACGGCGGTGAGAGCATCAACGCGAACAGCTACTACCCCGTCTCCTTCACCGCCACCGATGAGAGCGGCATCTCTCGCATCAACGTCTATCTGTCGGACGACAGCGGGCTCTCGTGGATGCCGGTGGCGACGAACGAGCCTCCGGGGACCGGATTCTCCTGGTTCGTGCCCAACTACCCGGGCGCTGCCAGCAGGGTCCGCGTCGAGGCGTACGACAACGCGGGCAACGCAGGTTTCGATGACAGCGATGGTGATTTCACGCTGGTCGGACGTCCCCCGGGAGTGGTGCCAACGACCCTCCGAGACGTCAAGATGCCCGGCACTCCGCCCCACGAGGGGGCGATCCTGGCCGATCCCGACGAGAGCTGCGCCGGCTGCCACGGCAACTGTGATCCTGACAACGAACCGTGGGCCGTGTGGCGGGGGAGCATGATGGCGCAGGCGGCGCGCGATCCGTTCTACTTCGCGTGCCTGGCCGTGGCCGAGCAGGACGCTCCGGGCGCCGGCGACCTCTGCATCCGCTGTCACTCGCAGAGCGCGTGGCAGGAGGGACGCTCCGTCGACACCAGCGGTGACATGCTGAACGCGAAGGACAGGCACGGCGTGCAGTGCGACTTCTGCCACCGCGCCGTCGACCGGAGCTATCTCCCGGGCGTCAGCCCGATCCAGGATTACAATGTCCTCCAGGAGATCGACCCCCTGCCGCTCCAGTACGGCAACGGTCAGTTTATCAACGATCCGGCGCCGCTCATGCGCGGGCCGTACTCCGACGCCGTGGCGAGCCACGAGACTGTCTACTCGCCGTTCCACACCTCTGCCGCGCTGTGCGGGATCTGCCACGATGTCTCCAGTCCCGTCTTCATGCGGACGGGCGATCTCGACTACACGCCGACGCCTTTCGACGAAGAGCATCCGGACATGGACGTCCGGAACATGATGCCGGTCGAGCGGACGTTCAGCGAGTGGTCGCAGAGCGAGTACGCATCCGCGGGCGTCTACGCGCCTCAGTTCGCCGGGAACAAGCCCGACGGGATCGTCTCGAACTGCCAGGACTGCCACATGCGCGACGTGACGGCGTCCGCTTGCAGCGAGCCCGGGGCTCCGATCAGAAGTGACATGGGACTCCACGACTTCACGGGCGGCAACACGTTCGTCCCGGACATCATCGAGTCCTTACTACCCGGATGAGGTTGATGCGGGCCAGCTCGCCGCGGCGAAAGCCCGCGCTACCTCGATGATCCAGAAGGCGGCCACGCTCGAGCTAACGCCGGAGGACTTTGGCGCGACGGTGCGCGTCATCAACGAGACCGGGCACAAATTGCCGTCCGGGTATCCGGAGGGACGCAGAGTGTGGCTGCACGTCGAGGCGTTCGACGCACTGGGCCAGACGGTATACGAATCCGGCGGCTACGACTTCTCTACGGCCGAGTTGACGCACGACGGGGACCTGAAGATCTACGAGATCCTCCCGGGCATCAGCCCCGGGCTGGCAACTGCACTCGGGCAGCCGGCGGGACACTCGTTCCACTTCGTGCTGTCGGACACGGTCTTCTTCGACAACAGGATCCCGCCGCGTGGTTCGACGAACGCGGACCTCATCGATGTCCAGTCGCCGATCGTCGCGCACACCTACGCGGATGGGCAGTACTGGGACGACACCGAGTATCACCTGCCCGATACCGCCGACTCGGTGCACGTCGAGCTCTACTATCAGACGACGAGCAAGGAGTACATCGAGTTTCTGCGCGACGCGAACACGACCAACTCGTCGGGCCAGGACCTCTTTGACGCCTGGGTGGCGCAGGGCAAGGCTCCTCCGGTCATGATCGCGGAAGGCACGGTAGGCGTCGACGTGACCACGGGTGTGAGTGACGGTATCCACTACGTCAACAGCCTGAGCCAGAACTTCCCGAATCCGTTCAATCCCGTGACGACCCTTCGCTTCTCTCTGGCTGAGAAGGGCCGCGTGAGTGTCACGGTCTACGACGTCGACGGTCGCCGGGTGCGCGTGCTTGTCGATGAAGAGCGCGAGGCCGGACCTCACGGTCTCACGTGGGACGGAAAGAACGATGCGGGGCAGGGGCTGGCGTCCGGGGTCTACTTCGTGCGATATCGCGCCGGAACGGTTTCGTTCTGGAGGAAAGCGGCGCTGTTGAGATAGCCGCGCCTGTCAGGGTTATTGACTACATCACCAGATTATGGTATAATCTGTAACTAGTGGGGGTGGCGAACGTGACGGCCTGGTGCCGTCGCGCCTGCTGCCCCTTCTGTATCTGCAAGCACGTAGTCTGCGAGAGCAGTCTGCCGCTTGAGCGGCTTAATGGAGGCAACACGATGAGGAAGCCCGTCCTGTCGTCCATCACACTTCTGACCCTGGTCGTCGCGCTCCTGGCGACGGCAACGCCCGCTCTTGCGGCCGACCGCTACGAACTCGTGCTCACCAGCCGGAGCTACGTCCCGGCGGAGGTGAAGCTGGCGAGGGCCGAGGATTCCCATCTGGTCGTTCAGTTCTACGACATCCCGTCCCAGGCGGAGCGCGAGGCGCTCGCCGAGGCGGGCATCACGCTGCTCGACTACCTTCCCAACTACGCGTGGACGGCGCACGTAAGGGGAGGGGCGGTGCAGTCGCTCGAGCCCGGAGCGGTTCGGGCGGTGTTCGAACTGCGCTCCGAAGACAAGATGGCCAGAAGCGTCGAAGGGCAAGAGATCGTGCGGGCGTTCGTGTACGACGGGGTGGAGGGGGCGGAGGCGGTGCTCGAGGTCCACGGTCAGATCCTCGGCCGGGACAAGAACTCCTACACGCTGCTTCTCGAGGGTGACGTCCGTGACCTGGCGGGCGAAGACATCGTCAAGTACGTGATGGGGGTCCGCGCCCCGAGAAGATAGAGAACAACGACACACTCCGCGACAACATCAACGCGGACGAAGTTCAGGCCGCACCCTACAACCTTACCGGCGCCGGTCTCTTCGCGGGCATCTGGGACGGTGGGACGGCCGCCACCAACCATGACGATTACAGCAGCAGGCTGACCCTCGGTGACGCCTCGGCGATGGGCTCGCACGCGACCAAGTGCACCGGCATCATGGCCGGTGACGGGACCAGGAGCACGGTCTACGGCGGGACGCCCCTTCAGTGGCGCGGCGTGGCGACGGAGGTCGACATCGCCTCCTACAACTGGCCCAACGACGTCACGGACATGGACACGGAGAACGCCCACGCGATCTCGAACTACGACATCGTCGTGTCCTCCAACTCGTGGAGTTGGGGACTGTGTCCCGACTACTGCGAGTACTTCAGTGAGTACGACGACTGGAGCCAGAACTACGACAAGCTGGTCAGAGGCAGCCAGGGCAAGAAGCTGACCATCGTCTTCTCGGCGGGCAACGACGGCGACTGCACCGACTGCGCGAGCTACCTGCCGGACTTCCCCTACGGCACCATTCCGGGGCCGGGTTCGACCTCGAAAAATACAATCTGCGTGGGCAGCAACGACGCCGACAACGATGACCTCAGCTACTACAGCAGCAGGGGCCCGACGCTCGACGGACGTCTGACGCCCGACATCGTCGCCCCGGGCTGCAAGAGCTACGCGGGCATCACGACCACCTACACCAACAACAACTACAGCGGTACTTCTTGTGGCACCTCGTTCTCCTGCCCGGCCGTGTCCGGCTGCGTCGTGCTGACACAGGAAGACTACATCGACAAGTTCGGCGGCGAGGCGTGGCCTTCGACGGTCAAGGCACTGCTGATCCAGGGCGCGGAGGACCAGGGCAACCTCGGGCCGGACTTCGAGTTCGGTTACGGTCGCGTCAACGTTCAGAACACGGTCGACATCATCCGGGCCGACAACGGCACCAGCGACCTCATCAAGGAAGACACGCTGTCTTCGGCCGAGACCTGGGAGTACGACGTCGTCGTCACACCGGGCAGGGGCCTGAAGGTCACGCTGGTCTGGGACGACTTCGAGGGCGATTACGCGGCCGGCGGAACGATGCTGGTCAACGACCTCGACCTCGAGCTCGAGGCGCCGGGCGGCGGGATCTACCGTCCGTGGGTCCTCAATCCCGGCAGCCCGAGCGCGAACGCCACCACGGGCGTCGACCATCTCAACAACGTCGAGCAAGTGGAGGTCGCCTCGCCGACGCCCGGCACCTGGACCGTACGCGTGACGGCTACGGTCATGCCCGAGGCCAACCAGGACTTCTCGGTCGTGACGAACTTCGCCGGCGGAGCGACCGACCCGCCGCCAGCCGCGCCGACGGGCCTGAACGCAGTCCCGGGTTCCGGCCAGGGTGAGATCGATGTCAGCTGGAACGCCAACGGCGAACCCGATATGGACCACTACCGGCTCGAGCGCGCCGACAACCCGAGTTTCATCGGGTCGACCTCCTTCACGACCGCGTCGACCTCCTACGGCGACTCCGGCCTGACACCGGGCGGCACCTACTACTACCGCGTGTATGCCGTCGACGCAGGTTCGAACGAGAGCGGCGCCAGCGGAACGGATTCGGCGGTGGCGGCCGACCTGCCTCCTGCGCCGCCTACCGGCCTCGTCGCCGTCCCGGGCCCCAACGAGGGTGAGATCGTCATCAGTTGGGATCCGAACTCGGAGCCCGACTTCGATCGCTACCGCCTGCAGAGCTCGACGGCGCCCGACTTCGAGCCTGGCTCGGAGCCGTTCGAAGGAGCCGTGACCAGCTACACGGACTCCGGGCTCGTCCCGGGAGAGACCTACTACTACCGCGTGATCGCTGTTGACGCCGGTGGCAACGAGAGCGGCCCGAGCAACGT
>JBDRTQ010000388.1:0-2479 GCA_043823885.1 Candidatus Eiseniibacteriota bacterium
CGGACAATCTCCAGCTCACCTCGGACCAGCCGGAAGGACCGCAGCACGCCGTCACCCATCGCCGCGAAGATCCTGCCGCCTTCTTCCGAGGACAGGACGGCAACCGAGTTCACGGGGTGACCGTTGCTCCAGCTCGCGAGCGGCTCCCCGTCACGCCCGTTCCAGAGCGAGAGGGCGTGGTAATCAGACACCGTTTCCCTGCCGTGCTGCAGTCCTGTCAGTATTTCAGCCGTGCCGTCGCCGTCCACATCGGCGACTGTGAAACAGGGCCCGCTCGACGGGCCCCCCACCTCTCTGATCCAGAGCAACTCCCCCGCGAGCGTCGCGGCAGCCACGTACGAGAGAGTGTCGACGCTGTTCTTCTCGAAGACCATGTTGCAGGGCGCGCCCATCGCAAAGACGATGTCGAGGATGCCGTTACCAGTGAGGTCTTCGAATTCCAGTATGTGTGTCGGTGCGGCTCCGACCGGAAGGAACCACCGCGTCTCTCCACTTGTCCAGTCCGCCACACCGATGCCTCGCGGGCGCTCGCTCATACCGCCGGATATCGAGAACACAATGGTCTCGTGAAGCCCGTCACCGTCCTCATCGATGGGAAGGTGAGTGGCGAAGGAGCCGTTCCAGACGTTTTCCTTCCAGAGCCACTCGCTGACGTCTATCTCAAATGAGCCTCTCAACGTACAGTCGGCAGAGTTCCCGCGAACCCCGACACCGAGAACATCAACCGACAGGACACCGTCCGGCCTCAGCCCCATTTGGAAGATCTCGGGCGTGTCTCCGGAGTCGACGTCGGCGATGCCGGCGAGACGGATGATGTAGGGGGAGTTGAGCTGTCTCAGCGCCGTCCAGGCGGTCGGGTCGACCCTGTTCAGGCACAGATAGTAACCCTGGCCGTCGTTGAAGGCGCGCGCAGTGACAACCTCGTCAACGCTGTCCCCGTCCAGATCAGCAATGCGCTCGTCGAGGGCCCGCGTTCCCCTGGGACAGAGCTCCACAAACTGGAACGGCAGGTCCGTCGGATCCGAGGTCAGAGTTGCCGCGTCTGCAACCGCGCAGGCCAGCGCCAGGCAGAGTGCCGAGCACAACGCCGCGCCGGCGATCGCGCCGGGGCGCGAAGATGCGCTGCCGGCGGATGGAATCGGGAGAAACGACCTCGGATGCCCTCTGCTGAGCAAGTGCTCGACCTCGGGCGCGCGGCCGTCGCGTATGTGCGGCAATGGCATCGCGCACATTGGAAGCCTGCCACAAGAGGAAGCGCCCTCTAGCGAGGGCGCTTCGGAAGTCCTACAGCGTCTGCAGCGACCTGAAGTTCACGAAATCCGAGTAGTGGATGATCCAGGCCTCCGGGTTCCGGCGGCCGTCGTCCCCCTCCTTCGCGTGCATGGCGATGAGGTGGCAGATCATCGTAGGGACGCCGTGCTTGTAGGCGAGCGCCGTGCCCGAGAACGGGTGCCTCAGGTCACGCCCGACCTCGCTCTTCACGACCTTGCCGCCCTCGCGCTTGTATTCCACGAGCTTGCCCACGTCGTGGAGGATGCCGCCCGAGATGAGGTAGTCGCGGTTGATGGGCATCCGGTCCCGGTAGTAGCCGGACATCGTGTCTGCGATCGCGATGGCCGTCTGCGTGACGACCCGCGTGTGGTCCAGCAGGCTCAGGTCGGTGTCCTGGATGAGAAGCGTGAACGGGATGTCCGGCATGTCCGCGACCTCCCATCCGCCCGTCTCCATCGCGTCGATCCAGACGTCGATCGTCTTCTCGCGAAGCTGCTCGTCCTCGATAAGCTCCAGTTCGGGAAGGATCCCTCGCACTTCGTCTCTCGTCGGCATGTCGTTTCCTCGTGTGTGTGAACCAGACCGCGGGCTTGGGCCCCCGGCGCCTCTACTTCGACCCGGCCTCGAGCTTCGCTCGCGCGTAGTTCAGAAGCCCACCGGCGTCGCGTATGGCCAGGATCTCGGGCGGCAGCGGCGGGAAGCTGAACGCCTTGCCGCCGACCGATATCTTCCCACCCTCGACGTCCAGCGCGACCTCGTCGCCGTCCCCGTACGCGTCGACTGCGTCCGGCGCCTCGACCAGCACGAGCCCCTGATTGATGGCCGCGCGGTAGAATATCCTCGCGAAGCTCTTCGCGACCACGGCCTCGATGCCTACGGCCTTGAAGCCGAGCACGGGCTGCTCCCTCGAGCTTCCGCAACCGAAGTTCTCACCGGCCATCAGCATGTCGCCGGCCGCCACCTTGCCCGCGAAATCCGGGTCGAGATCTTCCAGCAGGTGCGGCTTCACCTCCTCCGCGGTCGAGCACGTGTACGTGTACTTCCCCGGGAAGAGCATGTCGGTGTTGATGTCGTCGCCGTACTTCCAGACTCTCATTCGACACCTCCTACGCGACCTTCCCGGGTCCGTGATCACGCCCGCGATCGCCGATGCAGCCACCGTTTCCGGACTCGCCAGCACTATCTCCGCGTCCTTGCAGCCCATCCT
>JBDRTQ010000389.1:0-2364 GCA_043823885.1 Candidatus Eiseniibacteriota bacterium
CAATTGTCCACTACCATATTCGAGAAGCATCCGGCCTGTACTAGACCCGCCGCCGTTTTTTTGACACGCCGCGCCCCGTCTGGCATGCTTGGGCCATGAGCGACGAGCCGCGAGTTGACCCCGAGACCATCAACCTTCGTATCGGACGACCGACTCCTGTTGGCCCGGACTGGCAGGTCGCCATCGTCAGCGGGCAGTTTCAACCCGGATGGGCCGGAACAATCACCGACCTCGGCACCGGGATCTACGAGGTCACGGCTCGGCACGAGCCGCTCATCGACCGCGTCGCCGGGTACCTGCGCGACCACGACGGCTGGCACGGCGCGACGACCATCGGGCTCGGCGTCGGGCTCCGCTTCGGCGAGGCCGCGCTGACGGTGGAGTCTGTGCTCCGCAAGCTCGAACGAGGAGATGAGCGATGAAGTATCGAAAAAAGCCAGTTGTCATCGAGGCGTTCCAGTGGACCGGGGACGCCGATCAGACGGACGATCCGGTGTGGATTGTCGATGCGATGAGGAAGCGTTGGGGGAACCCCGGCTCGGTCAGATTCGCCAGCGGGCGCTTGGAGATCATGACGCTCGAGGGAGTCATGACCGCCAGATCCGGGGACTATGTGATCCAGGGTATCCAGGGCGAGATCTACCCGTGCAAGGCCGACATCTTCGAGGCGACCTATGAGCCGGCGGTGGAGGAGTCATGAAGCGCTTTGACCTGATCGAGACTGCTGACGGTAGGTGGGTGCGCACCCGGGATGCGCGCGACGAGATCGAGCGTCTCGTGGACCTGCTCCAGTAGGTGACCGAGCGGGCATGCCTCGTCACGGGGCCCGGCCCTGGCCTCTACTCGTGCGGCATCGGCGTCTATGCCGACGCGCTGCGCGCGCTGGCAGCGCGGGGGCGGGTGGATATCGCCTCGGACATCGGATGCCGGGTGACCGCCCGGCGGAGGAAGGACTGATGCCGTCGAGAATCGAATGGCTCGCGGGTGGCGAGACCTGGAACCCGCTGGTCGGCTGCTCGCCGGTCAGCGCCGGCTGCGACCACTGCTACGCGGCCCGAATGGCCGCGCGCCACCTATCCCCGTCGTGGCAGGACGACGACGGTGACTGGCTGGCACTCCACGGACGTTGCGGCCCGCGATGGACAGGGCGGGTGCGACTGCTCCCGGAGCGCCTCTCCCAGCCGCTCCACTGGCGGCAGCCGAGGCGCATCTTTGTATCGTCGATGGGTGACCTGTTCCATCCGGGCGTGACCGACGAGTACATCGCTGCGGTGTACGGCGTGATGGCGGCGTGCCCACAGCACGAGTTCATCGTGCTCACGAAGAGGCCGAAGCGGGCGCTGAAGTGGTATCGGTGGGTCAATCGGGTCGCGGCTCCGTGGGCGCTCTGCCGCGCCTACATGCTCCACTACGTCGTCCCACCACGGGACGACTACGGCCCGCAGACGGCGACGCCCTGGCCCCTCCCCCACGTCACCCTCGGCGTCTCCGTCGAGGACCAGCCGACCGCCTACCAGCGCCTCCCGCTCCTGCTCCAGATCCCGGCTGCCCGGCACATCGTGTCGGTCGAGCCGATGCTCGGTCCGGTGGACCTGCCCCTCCGGTGCCGGGGGTGCGGGTACACTCCGCGAGACCGCGCTGAACTGATGGACCATCGGCTCTGCACGAGCCCTGATCCGCCGATCTCCGCCGTGATCTGCGGTGCCGAGACCGGCCCCGGTGCTCGCCCGATGGACCTGACGTGGGCGCGGAGCCTGCGTGACCAGTGTGCCGAGGCCAGTATCCCGTTTTTCTTCACGCGCGACAGCACCGGGAGCCGCGAGATGGACGGGCGACGGTGGGAGGAGTGGGCGCGATGACCGACGCCGACGGAAATACAACCGTGATCGAGGCCGACTTCTCCAGGCCATCCGAGTCGCGGTTCACGCTCCGGAGGACGCACTTCTGCCGACACCTGCCGTGCGAGATCGACGAGAACGCGAGAACCGTCACGTGTACTCTGTGCGGTGCCGTGCTCGACCCGTTCGCGGTGCTCGTGCAGATCGCAGTCGGACAGCGGACTGTCCGCAACTACGAGCGCGAGGCCGCGGCGCTGGTCGAGAAGATCAACGGACTCAAGGCCGAGGTGAAACGAGCCAAGGCGGCGAAACGACGAGCGGAGGGAAATCCATGACCGACGACACGACCGTCCGAGAGCAGACCATCCGCGCCGAGCTGGACGCTGCGCGGCGGGAGGTGGAGCAACTTCGAGCTGCTCTCTGGCTCGTAGCGCATGAGGAGGCGTTCTGCTTCGCGGCAGGGTGCCATCCATTTTTGGTCGGGCCGATGGCACTCGACCCGGACAGTGGTTTCGTGCTTGCAATC
>JBDRTQ010000390.1:0-4630 GCA_043823885.1 Candidatus Eiseniibacteriota bacterium
TCGGCGTCGAGCAGAAGTCGACTATGATGTCGACCGTGTCCAGGGGCGGCAGCGCGTCGATGTAGTCGTCGATGCGGTTGGGGAATCCTGGACCAGCCGAGAAGGTGTCGTAGAGGAAGGCGTGGGCCGTCGAGCAGGCAAGAACCGACAGGAGGACGAGGGAGAGCCTCGCGAGTGCCGGAAGCCACGAACGAAGGTGGCGCATGTTGCACCTCCTTTCACGCTGGGAACGGACTTCTGACATCAGTTGTAGGCGGGGAACGGCCACCTCACCGCCCCCCACCCCCTAGGATTGTAGCACAGGACGTCGCTGACTGTCAGTCGTTTTTCCCAGCTACCCGGCCTCCTCGTGCGGCCGGGCTCTGTTCCCACGATGCCCCTTCGGCGCGCGTCTTCTCCGCTGCCGGTCTGAGCGACGGGTCCAGCCGCTCCTCTACCCAACCGTACACAGCGGGTATGACGAAGAGCGTGAGCAGCGTCGAGGTCGTCAACCCGAACACCACCACCGTCGCGAGCGGCCGTTGGACCTCCGACCCCGCACCGTGCGAGAGGAGAAGGGGCATGAGACCGAGCACTGTCGTCGCCGCCGTCATGAGGACGGGCCGGAGCCTCAAGAGCGCGCCCTCGACGAGCGCCGCATCCAGGTCGCTTCCCTTGCTGCGGTGGTGGTTGAAGTAGCTCACGAGCACGACACCGTTCTGCACGGCGATGCCGAAGAGAGCGATGAACCCCACCGACGCCGGGACCGACAGGAACTGACCCGTGAGCAGGAGGCCCATGACGCCGCCGATCAATGCGAGCGGGATGTTCAGGATGATGACCAGTGCGTGTCTCATGACGCCGAACGACATCCAGAGAAGCGCCAGGACCGCTGCTATGACGATGGGCACGATGATCGAGAGACGCTTCATGGCGCGCTGCTGGTTCTCAAACTGCCCGCCGTACTCGACGAAGTAGCCCGCCGGCAGCTCCACGTTCTCGTCGATGCGCGTCTGCACGTCCGCAACAACGCTCCCAAGGTCACGGCCACGGACGTTCGCCTGGACGGTCCAGCGACGCTGGTTCTTCTCGCGGTTGATCTGGATCGGACCGACGACCTGCCTGACCTCGGCCACCTGGGAGAGCGGAATGACCGAGCCGTCCTCCGTGTGCACGAGGAGCGAACGGATCGCCTCCGGGTCCGCCCTGTATTCCTGCTGCAAACGCAGGTGTATCCCGTACCGTCGTACGTTCAGGTACATGTTGTCAATCACCTCGCCGCCTATGGCGAGTTCGACGAGCTCCAGTATCTGCGCGACGGTCACACCGTATCTGGCGCACGCGGCCCGATCGGCTACGATCTGGATCTGCGGCTGTCCGAAGCCCTGCTCCGTGGCCAGGTCGACAAGCCCCGGCACGTCCGCGATGGCAGCGGCGATCTCCACGGCCTTCGCCCGGAGGACTCCCAGATCCTCCCCGTAGAGTTTGATCGCGAGCTCCGCGCGCGTCCCCGACAGGAGTTCATCAAACGCGTTCTGGATGGGCTGCGTGAAGTTGAGCTGAACGCCCGGATACCCGGACAGGTCCTCACTCAGCGCCTCCACCAGCTCGTCCTTCGTGCGGAACCTCCCCCAGTCGCCACGCGGTTTGAGCTCGATATGGATCTCCGCGTAGTTGACGGGATGCGGGTGGCTCCCGGCCTCGGGACGCCCGATTCGCGATACAGTCTCGTCGACGGCGTCGTACTCGAGGATGCGACGTTCGAGCGTCATGATCGTCTCGGTCGCCGTCTCGAGGGCGATCGACGGCGCCATCGCGACGCCTATGAAGATCGATCCTTCCTCCAGAGTCGGCACGAACTCAGTGCCGATGAGCGGGAAGAGCAGCATGCTCACGACGAACGCCGCGAGCGCTATCATGACCACTCTTTTCTTGTGCTTGACGGCCCAGGAGACGGCGGGACGATAGAGGTCCTTCAGCTTCGTCAGTACCAGGAACTCTGCGTGCTTCTCCTTCTTGAGAAGTAGGGACGAGAGGACCGGCGCCACGACCACCGCCATCACCATCGAGCCCACGAGCGCGAACGCGATCGTCAGCGCCATCGGCGAGAACATCTTCCCCTCGACTCCCTGAAGCGTCAGGATAGGCAGGAACACGAGGATGATGATGGCCGTCGAGAAGACGATAGGCTTGCCAACCTCCTGCGCCGAATCGAGTATTACCCTGTGTTTCTCGTGATGGCTCTTCTCCGGGATGTTCAGGTGACGGTAGATGTTCTCAACCATCACGATGGAGCCGTCGCCCAGCATGCCGATCGCGACGGCTATGCCGCCCAGGGACATCAGGTTGGCCGACACACCGAACACCCTCATCAGAATGACGGCGGCGAGCGCGGAGAACGGGAGCGCCAGCGCCACGATGAACGACGTGCGGACGTTGCCGAGGAAGAAGGCGAGCGTAATGAGCACGAGAAGAGCGCCGAGAAGGAGTGCGGTCTTGACGGTTCCCGTCGCGTTACGAACGAGCTCCGCCTGCTCGTAGTACGGAACGAGCTCGACACCTTCAGGCAGGCTTGCCCGTACTTCGTCCACCTTCGAATAGAGACGCTCGATCACCTCTGATGTGTTCTCTCCGAAGAGCTTCAGAACGATGCCGGAGATGACCTCCTGCTCGCCGTTGTGCGACACGACCCCGCGTCTGATCTCGGGTCCGAACTCGACCTCCGCGACGTCGGTGACCCTTATCGGCACACCATCGATCGACTTCAGGGGAAGGAGTCGGATGTCATCGAGGCTCGTGAGGAGTCCTATGCCACGGACGAGGTGTTCCTCCGATCCCAACACCAGGAACTGGCCGCCCGCGTTTCTGTTGTTCTCGTTGACGGCATCGATGATGTCCTCGAGCGATACGTCGTACTCCAGAAGCGCGTGCGGACTCGGCTTGATCTGATACTGCAGAACGTTCCCGCCCATCGATAGCACTTCGGTGACGCCGGGAACGGTTCGAAGCTGGTACTTCACGACCCAGTCGTTGAGGTCACGAAGGTACAGGTCGAGCGGCATGCCCTCCGTGTCCACGCTCTCGTCGGCCGTCAGGTAGTAGATGAAGATCTGCCCGAGACCCGTCGAGATGGGCCCCAGCCCCGGTGGCTCATGCATGTCCGGGAGGTCCGGCATGGCCGCCGCGAGGCGCTCCGCCACGAGCTGTCTGGCGAAGTAGATGTCGATGTCGTCCCCGAAGTAGACGTAGATGACGGCCATTCCGAAGGCGGAGGTCGACTTGATCTGCGTGACGCCCGGAAGACCGTTCATCGCGGATTCGATGGGATAGGATATGAGCCGCTCCACCTCCTCGGGCGACATGCCGTGCGCCTCGGCGAAGATGGGGACCATGATCGGGGATATGTCCGGGAACGCGTCGACCGGCATCCCGGAGTAACTGAAGACTCCGACGACGATGACGGCGAGCATGCCCAGAACCACGACCGCTCGCGTGCGGAGAGAGAGTCTGACGATCCTGGCTATCATGATGCGTCTCCTTCTGTCCTCGCCGCTCCAGGAAGCGCAAGAGCACGCGCACGGAGGCGAGGTTCGTTAAGCACAGGTCGGCGCATCAATGACCGTGACCGGCGTGGCTGTCGAGTCCACTCGTCACGGACTCTGCTTTGAGTGCGAAGGCTCCTTCCACCACATATCGTTCGCCCGGCCCGAGCCCGGACACTATCTCTACGTGCGTTCCATTGGAGCGCCCAAGGACCACGGGCACGGACTCGAACGCGTCTCCCTCGGGAACGAACACGACGGTCTCTCCCTCGAGCGACTGCACGGCGTCCTTCGGAACCATGACCGGAACCTCGAGCTGCTCGGATGCCGCGTGCGCCGTGACGAAGAGCCCCGGTCGCCAGTGTCCACCCACGTTGGGTATCTCAACACGCGCGAGGGTTGTTCGTGTCTTCTCGTCGATGACGGGGGACACGAAGTCGATGACGGCGGTCGCATCCGGGATGCCGATCCCGGACGCGGAGATGGTTATCCTCTGGCCCTCGCGAACGGAACCGAGGTCTATCTGCGGAACGTCGAGGTCGATCCAGACCGTGCTCAGGTCGGCGATAGTCAGCACGTCTGAGTCCTCACCCACCGTCTCTCCCAAGGCCAGGTGCAGCTCGATGACGGTCCCGCTGATCGGCGCCCGCAGTTCGTGGCGGGTCAGCGCCCCGGCCTCGTGGCTCGCCGTCAGAGTACTGAGTTCGTCGTCGCTCACTCCCAGCGCGTGCAGCGTCTGCTCCGCCGTCTGGAACTCAATGTCCGCCTCGGACAGCGCCTGCTTAGCATCCAGGTAGTCCTGCTCGGCGAGGATCTCCCTCTCCCAGAGTTCCTTCTCGCGCTCGTAAGCGATAACGGCCAGCTCCCGTCGGCCCCGGGAGCCGAGATACTGTGCCCTCGCCTCCGCGAGCTCCCGGCTGGAGAGGACGGCGAGCAGCTGGCCCGCTCTGACCTCATCGCCGATCCGCACGCTGACCGCACGCACGACGCCGGGAACGGGCGGCACAACGTGCGACATTCGCTCCTCGTTCAGGCGGACCTCGCCGAGAAGCCGCGTGTGCAGGTTGAGACGACCGTGCCCGGCCGTCGCGAGCTCGATGCCGGCGTCC
>JBDRTQ010000391.1:0-3699 GCA_043823885.1 Candidatus Eiseniibacteriota bacterium
GTCGCCGCGAAGGGCCGGGCCTCCCCCCGTTGCCGGACGGCCACCGGTCGTGACGAGAAAGACCCCGGCCAGACCTATCAGGACCGCCAGCACTTTCATCGGACCGAACCGCTCGCGGAAGACGATTCGCGAGGCGATCGCGACGAAGATGGTGCTGGCGTTGATGAGGAGGGCGGCGTTAGAGGCCGTCGTCATCGTCTGTCCCTTGAACTGGAAGACGAAACCGGCGGCGTTGCTCACTCCGAGCCACACGACCAGCGGATTCCTGAGGAGGGCGAGCACCCGACGCGTTCTTCCCGTCAGCGCGCTGTACAGAACGGCCAGCACCAGGGCGACGGCGAACCTGAGAAAGACGAACCAGAAGGGATCTATGGAACGCAGTCCGATCTTGATGACCGCGAACGACGACCCCCACAACAACCCGGCAGCAAGAGTGGCCAGGACGGCGCCCCTTGTCCCCTTCACGGCATCCTCCGCGCGTTCACCGATGAGGCGCGTCGCGGGCGGCACGCCCCCGTTCGATGGCGCTGGTGTCCCGCCGCCTGCGCGCAGCACGTCTGTTTGGCGAAGCGGTCATCCTACAGGAGCACGATGAGCGCCGCAACGACCATGATGGCCGCGCAGGCCGGCAGGAGCATCCGGTAAATGCCGCCCCAGCTGGCGCCGAAGTACTCCCGTGTGAGTACGAGGCAGAGGTGAACCGGAGAGAGCAGGCAGCCCACGAATCCGGCGGCGAAGCCCAGCATTACCAGTTCCATGTTGACTTCCGGGCCGCCCATAAGCGGGATCAGCAGAGGAAAACTCACGGCTATGTAGGCCAGGGTCACGCCGGTGATGAGCCCGATGATCAGCGGGACCGCGGCGATGACGGCAACCTCGGGGAGGTTCATGCTGAGAAGAAGGGGAGGCACGGCGTCGACGACCTCCGCGGCATCCAGAAGATGCTTGTACGCTCCGACGCCGACGATGAGGGTCACGATCTGGAACTCGGTCCCGCGGCGGAAAGCCCGCCAGATATCCATGCCGGCTGGTCGCTCCAGGACCACGAGCACCGCGATGACCGCGAGTATGACCAGGACCAGCTCGACCTTGAGGACGAGCACGCCGGCGACCACCACACCGAAGGGCCACACACCGACGAGGATGTCCTTCCAGCCGCCGTTTGCGCCCTTCTCCCGCTGGTTCCTTCCCGCGTCCACGCGCCTCAGCACGAAGAACGCGCCCGCCGCGATTGCGGCGAGCGTGATGGGCCAGTTGTAGAGGAAGAAGTCGCTGACCGGTCTGTTGACGAGCGCGGCGCCCACGACCACGCCCGGGTAGAGCGGCCAGATGTACTCCCAGACGTGCCGGAACCAGTAGCTGACGAAGAGCTTCTGCTCGGGCGTGGCGTGACCGGTCTTGACGGCGCTCTCAACCATCGGCGCCGTCAGCATGGTGCCGCCGGGCATCGGAAGGAGTCCGCCGAAGGCGGGAATGAGCGCGATGACGATACGGTTGTCGGAGATGAGAGCCCGGAGGCCCGACGCGAACCGGTCGAGATAACCGAGCCTCCCGGCCAGCGCGCCCAGCGCCATGATCGTGATGATACGTGCGAGGAGCAGCAACGTGTCGTGCGCTATCGCGGCGTGCCCCAGCTCCACGAGCGTCCAGAGCGGGGCGCGTCCGACCACCAGCGCGAGGGTCGCGGCCCCCGCAAGCATGGAAACACCCAGGTCGACCCGAAAGCGGACCAGGGCTACGATGAGAACCACTGAAAGGAGCAGTGAGAGGATCTCGCGTTCCAAGCTATCTCCTGGGACCTACGCCACTCGCGGGCAAGGCAACCCGCTTCGGTCGAGACGGTCGCGCAGCTCACTCCAGCTCTGAGAGGTGCAGGTTCGTGCGGACCGCGTCGTCTCTCCACTTGTAGAAGCTCTCGGTGTATGTGAGAATCGAGACCCACTGTGCCAGGTTCGTGATCCCCTTGGACTCGATGTGCTGCCTGAGCTTGGAGTCCGCGGGGAGAGAGTGGAACCAGTCCTGGAAGTACTCCTCCTTCGACGCGAAGTGCTCGGCCATCTCCTCGTCGGACGGATCGCTGTAGACTTCCTTGTGGACTATGGCCTCGAGCGGAAGTGACGGCGCGAGCGACGGACGCTCCTCGGGGTAGCCGAGAATCAGCATGGCGACGGGAAGCACCTGCTTCGGCAGCTGGAAGAAGCTGAGCGTCGTGTAGGGCTGCCAGACTATCTCCTGGATGTACTGCGATCCCAACCCGAGCGACTCCGCGGCGATGACCGCGTTCTGCGCCGCCGAGTACACACCCCGTAGCGCCACCCACAGAATACCGATGCCCGTGAAGTGTGGGGCTCCGCCCTGGAGTTCGGACCACCTGTTCATGCGGTGCGTGTCCACGCAGAAGACGAGCGAGACCGGAGCCTTCTCTATGCAGGGCCTCCTGCCTTCGCAGAGAAGCTCGTTGAGCTGCGCGCGCCTTCCGGGGTCGCGCACTTCGATGATGGAGTACGGCTGTGAGCCCCTGTACCCGCCCTTGAGCGTGCCGCCCGGCCCCGATGCCCTGAGCGCCGCGTGCAGTACCTTGTCCAGCACGTCCTGTGGAATGTCGTCGTCCTTGAACTTCAGAATGCTACGCCTGTCGAGAATGGTATCGAGACAGTTCGTGTCCAAACCTACCTCCCGCTTTCGAGATCGTGTTTCGTGAGCACGTCCCTGAGCAACGCCCTCGCTCGATGCAAGTGCGTCTTCAGGGTTCCCATGGGGATCCCCAGAGTTGCGGCAACTTCCTTGTAGCTTCTCTCCTCAAGATAGAAGAGCGTGACGACGACGCGGTACTGCTCCGGAAGTTCGAGGACGGCGGCACGAACCGCGCGCCTGAACTCCCCGTCTCGAACCATGAGCTCCGGACTCATCTCCTGACTGCGACCGTCGTCCACGACGTCGGTCTCGACGTGAGACCCGGACTCGATGTCGACCGAGAAGCCGCGCCTGCGACGCCTCTTCAGGTGGGTGAGCGCGCGGTTGGTCGCGATGCGGTACAGCCAGCTCGAGAACTTCGAGTCGCCTCTGAATCTGGGCAGCGCGCGGTACGCCCGGACGAACGCCTCCTGAGCGACGTCCTCCGCGTCCTCGTCGTTCCCGACGATCCGGACGGCGATCGTGTAGACGAAGTCCCTGTACCGGGTGACCAGCGTCCCGTAGGACGCTTCGTCGCCGGCAAGGACTCTCGCGATGAGTTCCTCGTCCGGCGGCGTGTGCTCACGCGTCCGGTTCGACCCAGCCAAAGGCTCCTCCGCGCCCGCTCACGGGCGGCGGCCAGCTAGGCACTCACTCGGGCCGCGCGTCCGCGTGCCGGCCAGCCAGGTTCAGCCCACGATGCTACCAGAACCGCCCACGAATCCAAGTGGTTTTGCCCGCAATGCGGCCCCATCTTGCCCCTGCGGCGCCCCCTGGACGCGGGAGCCCACTACTTCCCAAGTCCTTGAAACACCCTCCGCGGGACGGGTGTCATAGCGTACGGAGAACAAAACAACAAGGGGGCTCTGCCGCCGGCCGTACGTCCGAGAACTCGACTTCCCCTCGGGGCGGCCGCGGCGGAAAAACGACGAGGAGGCGACCGTGTACATGTTCTTCAGTTTCCTGACGGCCCTGGTCTCCCTCGGTGCGGGCGTGCTCATGATCATGTTCATCATGAAGGGCATC
>JBDRTQ010000392.1:0-3439 GCA_043823885.1 Candidatus Eiseniibacteriota bacterium
GACGAGGCTTACCCATGCTCGCTTGATTTGAGAGTGGTCCTTGCAAGAACGCGAAAAATGGGCGAATTTCCGGATGCGCTCTAGACTAGCACGTACACTCATCGCGGAAATGGGCTGGACAGATGAAACGCCACCGGTTGAACGTGGTGCACTCTACATTGGTCCACCCGACTGAACGGGCGGTGTTTCCACGTGCGTGGGTACGGTCTGGTCGGCGACGGTGGATCCCCGGCGCAGAGATGCTCACCTCGTATCGCGCCTTCGACGCCTACGGTCGCAGGATTGCCAACAAGGACGCCGACGGTCTCGTCGCGGTGTGGGATCTGGATTCGATCGGCGCGGTGCGCGCCAGCTCGCTGTACGGCACCGACGAGCATGAGTACCAACGGCTCCAGGTGACCCGAGACATCGCGGGGTACATCACGTCGTCTCAGGAGCAGTATCTGACGGATCCGGGGACGTCGTTCGACGTGTGGACCAACCTGACAACGACTGTTGTGCGTGATGCCGCTGCACGTCCGGTGTGCATCGCGACGCCGCAACGTTTGGAGGAGCGCCTCGAGTACGCCAGCGACGGGATGGTTGCGCACCGCCAGCGGTACGCTCAGGGGAGCGTAGTCCCGTGCTCGGGTCAGCCTTCCGACCGTATCCTGGACGAGTACGTCTATCACGCACCAACGACGCACCGAGTGCTTGTGAAGCAGGCCTTCGGCGAGGGTGGAAACGCGTACGGCAGCCTGACGACGGCGATCACCGACTGGGCGGGACGGCCACTAACCGTGACCGAGACCCGCGACGACGAGGTCGCGACGCTCACCTATCAGTATGATGTGCTCGGCAGATTGAAGCATAGCGGCGATGTCTACGGAACGGGCACCTTGTACGAGCGCGACGCCATCGGGCGACTCAAGCAGAGTCAAGAGAACCAGCTGCGGGGCGCCAGCTCTACCGACGACCTGGTCACCCAATATGAGTACGACCGCGACAGCAACCTGGCCGTGCTGACCGACCCCGCGAGCCGGCGGACCACACAGCAGTACGATCGGCTGGGGCAGCTGACCCGGAAGGTGATCCCGAACGTCTCGTCCGATCTGCAGTACGACCTGTTCTACGATGACCTCGGCCGAGTCGAGCACGTGATGGCCGCTCAGCAGACGTGGGACTATTACTACGCGACGGGGCGCACGCTGGTCACGACGGCGACCACGCCCACAGGCACGACGACGTATGCCTACGATCCACTGAACAACCTGCAGCTCGCCACTCGAGGCGACAGCGGGCACACCGTCGTCAACCAGCGAAGCTTCGACGGGCGGAGCCGTCCGCTGATGGACAAGGTGACGATCGACGGCGGTGCGTCGTACGCGACCATGCTCGACTACCTGGAGCAGGGGCGCCTGAGCGATGTGCAAACGTACGACATCCAGGGTTCGCTCGACCAGGTCCACTACGAGCTCGACTACAACGGAAGCCGGCTGACCCGGATCGACGGCGAAGTGGCGGAGCCGAACGGAGGAAACCCCTACACCCCGTACCGGATGCGGTTGGGGTACACCGGTGCGCAGGTCACGAGCCACCAGCTGCTGTTCGATGCCGAGGGTCTCGGGGAGCCGGAGCCTGGGCCGTGGCTGACCACGGGCGCACAGCTCGACGACTACGGTCGCACGGCGAAGCTCGAGGTGCTGCTGGGGGACGCCTACTCCGGTGTGCAGCTGGGCGCCCACCTGCAATGGTATGGTCGCGACAACCGGATCCTCGGCTCGGTGCGCGGATGGACCACACCCGACAAGGACTTCGAGTGGGCACAGGTGCGCGCGGCGGAGTACGACGGAAAGAGCCGGCTGCGCGGGTTGCGGCAAAACGTCGCAGAGGGGTCGCCGCAGTACGTGGACAATGTCGCGGCGTGGCTCTCAACGCTGAGCAACCGCGAAGCAATGCAGGATCCGAGCGCCCAGCAGCCGACGCAGCAGCTCACCGACTGGATGGGGGGAAGCTGGAAGGAGTACACGTTCAGCGCGAATGGGCTAGGGACGTTGATCGGCGAGTCGGACGACGACGTGTACGTCTGGTCGGCGACGCTAGCGGCGAACGGGGCGGCGATCACGTCGGTGACGACTCAGTTCCCATTTACGACGCGATCGCTCACGTGGGACAGTCTGGGCCGGTTGGAGGAGGCATCCCCGCTCGACATCACGTGGAACGGCGACAGCATGCCCCGCGAGATCACGGTGCAGCTGGGCGGTCAGTTCCCGGTCACGGTGGTTGAGGAGCGGATCTACGATGCCTTCGGTCGACCCGTTCGTATCATCCGCGACGGCGCAGCGATCGACCAGGTATACCTGGGCGCGGAGGTGGTGCTGGAGGTGACGCCGTGTGCCGAGCGCACCTGGTGGCCGGCCGGAGCGCTGGACCGTCCGGCGGCGTACACGATCACGTGGAGCACCGAGCTCGCCTGTAGCCCGGACCTTCTGGACCCGGCGGTGCTGGACGAGGAGCTGGCACTGCTCGGCGTGACCGCTCCGGACGCGGTGGGTGCGCTGCTGGGCAACGGCAGCCTGACGTTCGCCGTTGTGCAGGACCTCCACGGCGACGTGGTGGGCCTGGTGGATGCCGACGGTCTGGTTCCAGGGGAGGAATGGTCGCGTGCACACATCCACTTGGTTTTGCAGTCTTACCCGGGTCGCAAGCGAGGAGAGTGTCAGAGCCTTCTACTCGACCGGCATCCGCCGCATGGAGCTGGTCAACCTGTGTCTCTACGACATGGACGCGGAGCGCGTCACCGTCATTGTCCGGCAGGGTAAGGGCAAGAAGGACCGGATGATCCCGATCGGTGAGCGGGCGGTGGCGTGGGTGGGGCGGTACATGCTCGAGGTGCGGCCGCAGCTGGTGGTGCTTCCCGATGACGGTACGCTGTTTCTGACAGCTGGTGCTCGACCCGAGCGACAATGCCTCACAGCGCGGTGTCGATCTCCACCTCTTCGCGTGGTTGGCGGCTCACTCTCCCATCGAGCTGAGCCAGACCGAGCTGCGAGAGAGGCTCGGCTGGAGCCGGCGCAAGGTGGTGGATGCGGTTGGCCGCCTGGCGCAGAACGGCTGGCGGCACACCAAGCCTGGAAGCAGGGGGCGTCTTCGCTACATGGTGGCTCCTGGTTCGTCTCCGATCTCCACCGACCGCCTCGCGCGTCTCGAGGCTCGAGTCGCCCGGCTGACCGAGGATCTCGCCTGTTTGCGGGGAAACGAGAGCACGGACATCGGTCAGCCCGTGCCGCTGACGTCGCTCGAGGTCGAGCAGGTGCAGCAGGCGTGGGAGCGAGCCTGGAGGGACAGCTCGATGCCATCGCCGTGGGTGGAGATCTACGCAGTGTGGCGCGAGAGCGGGCTCGAGTGGGAACGGCTTCGAGGCTGGCTCAAGGAGTCGTACGAGCAGGTCTGGCTTGGC
>JBDRTQ010000393.1:0-5005 GCA_043823885.1 Candidatus Eiseniibacteriota bacterium
GTTCTTCTTTGTGTGTGGGACGAGTCGTCTCACACAAGAGAGGAAGGACACAGGAACTGACATAGTGCTGAACAGGGACACTGTGGTCGAGCCTGACTCAGCAACAAATAGACTGGCCTCTGGGGGTACGTCGAGAGAAGACGGGCTAGAAAATGTGCCACGACTAGCGTCAGCCGCAGCCCAACTCCTACCCTTGACCGTTCCTCCGGAGGCCTTATTACGTCCGGCCCGCACGGGCGGCCCGATCGCGCCGCCAGGCGGGTCGTCTCGTCCGCGGGAGCGCCGGCGCGCGGGCGTTTGTGGTTGCCAGCGCGTTGCGCCTTGGCTACTCTATTCGAGGTCGAGGCTGAGCGGTCTCAGCAGGGAGGAAGCGCCGCAACAGGAAGGTGTTCGAGCTCGTGGCGCAGGAGGAGGCGGGTCGCAAGCTCGCACTCGAGAGGGAATGCGACGAGCACGTTCTGACTGACAACTTGCAGGGGCGTCGAGGTCTCGGCGTCTGGTCCCCACCGGAGGTTTCTGATGATCGAGTATCTGCGCGAGGATGAGGTCTACCGCGTCGGCATGTGCATCGAGGAGGCCGGCCTCGACTTCTACACAAAGATGGCGGAGAAGGCGGACGACCAGGGCACGAAGCGGGTCTTCAGGCGACTTGCGAACGACGAGAAGCAGCACCTGGCGTTCTTCGAGTCGCTGGAGCTCAAGACCGCTCGCGGCATGGGCGCAGGTCCCGCCGAACAGGACGCAGACACATCGAGATACGTGTGTTCGCTCGTCGATGGCGGCATCTTCGCCAGCCTTGGCAGGATGGAGAGCCTGGCGCGTCGCAAGTTCGATCCCGAGAAGGCCCTCGAGCTTGCGCTGCAGGTTGAGAAGGACGCGGTTCTCTACTACATGGAGGCGCTCGCGGCCACGAAGAAGCGTTCGACCCGGGAGGCGCTCTCGCGCCTCATCGACGAGGAGAAGGGTCACGTCGTTCAGATCTCGAAGAGGCTCGAGAATCTCAGGAAGAAGAAGGTACGTGAGGCCGGCAAGTAACCGGAGGGTAGCGGATTGAAGAAGTACAAGTGCGCACTGTGTGGCTACGTTTACGACCCGGCCGTCGGAGACCCTGACGGCGGTGTCGCGCCGAACACGCCGTTCGAAGACATCCCCGCGGGATGGGTGTGCCCGGTCTGCGGAGCGAGCAAGGACCAGTTTGAAGAGGTCTAGCGGTATGCGATCAGTGGCGCCATGGGGGCCCGGCCGGGCGACGGCCGGGCCCCGGCGCGTACACGCGGCCGCCGATTCCGGACACCGCTTCCCTTCCCGTCACGGATTCCGCCGAGCCGGGCTTTGCCATTGCCCCCTCGCCCCGCCGTCCGTTAGAATCCTTTGACCACCCCTGCACAGAACGACTACCTGCCTGGCCGTCACGACCACGGTCGTGGTAGCCCTTAGGACCTACGAAGGAGACTCACATGTTGAGGGTTGTGTCTCGAGTTGCCACCACGCTGCTGGTAGTGCTGCTCTGCCTTCCCGCTTCGGTGGCCGGAGCCGAGGGCGAGACTGAGTCCGCTCTCAAGAGCGTCACCTTCACGTTCATGGCCCTAAGATCGTTCGAGAACGTGTTCCTGGCCGGGACGTTCAACGGCTGGAGCACCGACGCGACCCCGATGCGCCTGGACGCCGGGCGGTACGAGGTCACACTGCTTCTCCCGTCTGGAGAGCATCAGTACAAGTTCGTCGCTGACGGGGAGTGGATCACTGATGAGAAGGCCAAGCGTTTCCTCGATGATGGCTACGGCGGGCGGAACTCGGTGATCGACGTCGACGATTCGTTCGAGAGCATGGACATGGCCAGGGGCGATGGGCGGATCTTCCTTGACGGTCTCGGTCATCGAGGCGACGCGTGGGAGCGTTCGCTCCTGAGCGACGGAACCGTGATCATACGCACGAGAGCGTGGGCGGGCGATGTGGCGGAAGTGCGGCTCTCTTGGAGCGGAGAGCCGGAGGTCACAGGACCGAACGTCGGCAGGAGCAGGAGCGCAGACGACGGCGACCCCATGGTCGTGTTTGGCACCGACGGGATGTACGACTACTACGAGGCCCGGCTGAGCTCTCCTTCGTTCGAGTACGGCTTCCTCCTCTCGGATGGTGAGAAGCAGGTTCTCCTGCATAAGGAAGGGACCGACAACATCGGGCTGCGGTTCATCTGGAAGCCCTTCACCTTCGACGCTTCTGAGGAGGTCGCCTTCCGGACGCCCGACTGGGTGAAAGACGGCATCTTCTACCAGATCTTCCCCGAGCGCTTCGCCAACGGGAACCCCGACAACGATCCCGATTTCGCTGAGTGGTACTACGAGGGCACCACCGAACTGCCTCCTTCCGGCAAGACGAACGGGGAGTACTTCCACCTGACGGGCGACTGGTACGACGTCGCCGGTCTTGCGAAGAGCCCGTACAAGACCGACGGGAAGCCGGATTGGAACTCGTTCTACGGCGGTGACATTGAGGGAGTGCGCGCGAGCCTCGATTATCTATCCGATCTCGGCGTGACGATCATCTACTTCAATCCCGTCTTCGAATCGAAGAGCAATCACAAATACGACGCGGTGACATACCGGAAGCTCGATCCCCACCTCGGAACGAACGAGGAGTTCACTGAGTTCGTCTCCGAGTGCCACGGGCGGGGCATGCGCGTCGTCATCGACCTCGCCATCAATCACACGGGGCACACCCACTGGGCGTTCGTCGACGCCAGGGAGAAAGGTGAGGAGTCGGACTACTGGGACTGGTACGAGTGGAAGAGCTGGCCGGTGCCGGGCAGCGTCGTCCACGCGCCGGCAGACCCACTCGAGTACTACGACTGCTGGTGGGGGTTCGGGCAGATGCCCAACCTCAACTTCGATCTCACACGGGCGAATCCGGAGGAGCAATCGGTAGTCGACATCGCGGACGCCGAACCGAACTGGCCGCTCGTCAACCACCTGCTGGACGTGACCGAGTACTGGCTCGCCGACGTGGGCATCGACGGCTACCGGCTCGACGTGGCGGGCGAGGTGCCGTTCTGGTTCTGGGAGCTCTTCCGTGACAGGGTCAGGTCCGTCAATCCCGACGCGTACATACTGGGCGAACTCTGGGGAGCGTCACCCGAATGGGTCAACGGCCGCTACTTCGACGCGGTGATGAACTACAAGTTCTTCCGTGATCCTGTTCTGGCGTTCATAGCGCGTGGAGACTGCGGCGCCTCCGAGTTTGACCGCGCTCTCGCTCCGGGAAGGCTCATCTACGCGGAAGAGGGCGTGCGAGCCATGATGAACCTCCTCGACAGCCACGACACCGAACGGTTCCTGACGACCGCAGGAGGGGACACGAGGCGCCTCAAGCTGGCCACTGTCTTCGCGATGACCTACATCGGGGCGCCCTCCATCTACTACGGGGACGAAGTCGCGATGACCGGAGCACACGACCCCGACTGCCGGAGACCGTTCCTGTGGAACTTCACGGACGACGCCGAGCGCGTAGAGGTGCATGACTACTTCCGGAAGCTCATCACGCTCAGGACGAGTCACGAGTGCTTCACGCGGGGAGACTTCGAAACGCTCCTCGCCGACGGCGAGGTCTTCGCCTTCCGTCGCGGGTTCGGGGACGACCAGGCCGTGGTCGTGCTGAACGCGGGTGAGGAGGAGGCGACCGTGAGCGTGACCCTGGGGGAGGATGTTCTCGCCGGCCTCTCCGGCATCGACGGTCCCGCGGGCGCGAGCACCGTGACTCTGCGTGACCATCTGACCGGAGCGGTTGAGACCGTGGTCTTGTCGGGTGGCGGCGCGGCCGTCACGGTGACGCTTCCCCCGCTGACCGGGCGTGTCTACACGCCGGCGGTGGCGAGAATCGTACGCCCGGACGGCAGCGAGTAGCGCGGGCACATCAGCGACGCGGCGCGGGCATCGCGGACGCCCGGGCATGCGACAGGCAGTACGGGCGCACCCGCCCGCCACGACAGGAGAGCACATGAGAGAGATCCTCAAGGCGGCAGTCGGTAACGCGCGGAGCTGGACCGAGCTGAGAGTGCACGACAGGCGTGCTCTCCGTATCGCCGTGCGCAAGGGCGAGGTCGAGACCGCCGCATTCAGCAAGAACTACGGGGTGGGCGTTCGCGTGCTCGCGAACGGCACGTGGGGGTTTTCGAGCACGGATCGGCTCGACAGGGACGGGATAGACGCGGCGATACGTGAGGCGACGCTGGCGGCGGAGCTGTCGTCGGCCGGCAGGAGCGATAAGATCGAGCGCCTCGCGGACTGCGACCTGGCGGTGGGGGACTTCAAGACCGGGAACGCTGAGGAGATAGCGGGTCATTCGACCGAGGAGAAGACGGCGCTGGTCGTCGACACCGAGCGGCGCACTCGCGAGTTGTCCGGGAGCATCCGCTCGGCCATGTGCCGCTATAACGAGCTGGTCGACGAGAAGTGGATAGTGTCTTCCGAGGGCGCCGACGCCCACATCGAGGACACCAAGCTCGAGTTCGCCGTCAGCGCCGTGGCGGGGGAAGGCGAGGACATGCAGGTCGGGTTCCAGGGCGTCGGAGTGACGGGCGGATGGCCCGAACTCTTCGCCAGGTGGACGCCCGAGCGGCTGTCAGAGCATGCAGGCAGGGTGGCGGTAGACCTGCTCGGCGCGCCCTATGCGCCGGGCGGCGCTGCGACAGTGATACTCAATCCGGAACTCGTCGGGCTCCTCGCGCACGAGGCGATCGGGCACACGGTCGAGGCTGACTTCGTGCTTGCCGGTTCAGCCGCCGCCGACCGCATGGGCACGAAGGTCGCCAGCGAGCTCGTCACGCTCGTGGACAGCGGCCCGGCCCTGCTCGGCGAGAAGTCCGCCGGCGGCGTCGTGCTCGTCGACGACGAGGGCGTGCCCACGGGGCGCACCGTCGTGATAGAGAACGGCATTCTCAAGTCGTATCTGCACGACCGGGAGACGGCCGCGAGGTTCGGGGTTCCGCCGACCGGGAACGCGAGGGCCTGGC
>JBDRTQ010000394.1:0-2576 GCA_043823885.1 Candidatus Eiseniibacteriota bacterium
CGAAGGGGATTTCGACCCGGCCACTTCGTGACGCTCGACCCGAACGCCGCCGGCCAGGTGGTCAACGTCTGGTGGGCGGACGTCGCTCCGGTCGACAACATCACGTGCGACGTGGGAGTGCTCTTCCAGGTGCACGACTCGCCCGCGTGCGCGAGCGGTCTCTTCGTCCGCGGCACCGAGCTTCCGCTCGACTGGTCGACGGGCGTCGAGCTGCACGACGACGGCACGGGCGGCGACGTTACGGCGAGTGACGGCATATTCAGCGCCGAGGTCCTGTTCCCGATCGGCACCTACAAGTTCCTCCAGTACAAATACTTCTGCGCCGATTCGGACACGACGGGCATCTACGAGTGCGACGTGCTTCCGAACAGGAATCTGACGCTCGACGATGTCGACGGCTGCGTCGGGGCTCGCGTGGGGCCGATGGAGCTCACGGACCTGTGGAACTGGTGTGAACCCGTGACCGGTATCGGCTCGAGCATCGAGGAGAAGAGCTGGGGTCACATCAAGAGCCTCTACAGAAGAAACTAGGTGTGGCGTCTGAGGCGGCTCGCGTCGATGGCGGGTAGGCCGATGACCTGATCGAAGAAGAGGCCGGACGAGGTGCAACCCCGTCCGGCCTCCTCTTGTCCTAGAGAGGAGAGCGGGCGACGGCCGCGGAAGTGGACCATTGACAGCCGGACGTCCGTGTCATAGCTTAACCGGGCGCTGAGGGGGCTCCCGGAGCCCGAAAACCGCCGTGTACGGCCGATTTTCGAGACTAAACCAGGTGATGGGCGACCGTGTCAGATAAAGTGAGCGGGAGAAGCGGGCAGACCCGGGAGGACACGGTCCAGCTCGTCGAGCGTCTGAAGGCTGGCGATGAACAGGCCTTCGAAGAACTCGTCGGGACCTATCGGGAGAGACTCTATCGGGTCGCCTGGCGCATACTGCGCGACGACGAGAGCGCTGAAGACGCCGCGCAGGAAGCCTTCATCAAAGTCCACCGGCACATTGCTCGGTTCGAAGAGCGCTCGAGCCTGTACACGTGGATGTACAGGATCACGGTCAACATCGCGCTCAACAAGCTCAAGCGGGACAGGTTCAGACAGATGGTCCCGCTGGGGGACATGATCCGGCCCGACCGGAGCCCCCGCTCCGACCCCGCTCGCGCCGCCATGGGATCGGAGATCTCTGAACGAGTGAGGCAGGCGGTGGAGACGCTTCCGGACAAACAACGGGCTGTCTTCACCCTGAAGTTCTACGAGGAACTGAGTCACAAGGAGATCGCGGAAGTCGTAGGCTGCTCCGAGGGGACATCGAAGGCCAACTACTTCCACGCGATCAGGAAACTGCGGAAGCTACTGGGAGACCTGAGATAAACATGCGTTGCGACGAGGCACAGAAGCGACTCGTGGAGTTCATGGAAGATGAGCTCGAAGCCGGCGAGCAGGAAGCGGTGCGTGAGCACCTCGCGACCTGTGACGTCTGCGCCTCCGAACTTGCCGCGTTCGAGCTTACCATGACCTTCCTCGAGGACGACGGCTATGTCGAGCCGGACCCGTTCTACTGGACCCGCTTCGAAGCTGGTCTGAGAGCGCGGCTCCGCCACAGAGGCCGGCGCTTCGTCTTCGTTCCGCGTCTTGAGGATCTCACCCCCAGACTCGCCCCCGTTGTCGCTGCGGTCATCCTGTTTGGTATCGGACTTGGGGTCGGCCTGCAGCCGGTCCTCAACAGTGCCGGGACTACTGGCAGTCCCGGAGCGTTCGCAGAGCGTCCGATCGATGACAGAGGTCCCGTCGTTTCGCCGCGAAGCAAGTCGCTCGTCGAGAGCGGCGTCCCGCGCGAGATGGCACAGTACGCGGCCAACGCTTCCGATACGCTCAGACCCGAGAGTTTCGACTCCGCCATCGAGCAGCCGCAGATCATTCTTGCGACTGACGAGTCATGGCCGGCGGCCGAGCGGCGTCTGGGTGATGGGAGCCTGGGGAACTAGCGGGTCTGTCGCCCGGCCGGGTAACGGCGGGCAGGTGAGGTGGGTGGACGAGCGCGGGCGGGCGGAGACCGAACTGGCCGAAACGGCAGAGGATCGTGCCGCGGCGGGCTGCGGCTGACGCTTGGAACATGTGTATTCGCAGATACTCGCTGCATGAACGGGAGGCCGCCCGAGCGGGCGGCCTCTCCGCACGTACGGCCACGTGAGTGAGCCGGCCCCACTTTGAGCTTGCCGCCGGCCCGTCGCTGTGATAGGTCTGCTCATCGGGCCTGTCCTGGCCAGAGCACGAGCATGTGGATCCGGGCAGGCGTACGAGCAGCGGAGTCCAGCCAGCGGACCCGGCCATCGGGCCTCGCACGAATCGGAGGAGAAGATGAGACGGACTGTGATCGCCGTGGTTCTTGTTGTGGCTATCTCGGTGTTGGCGGTCGAGCCGGTGCTAGGAGAGGAACGCAGCATTCCTCTCGGCCAGGCCAACCCCACCGCGCGCGTTACGCTCCCCAGGCATGAGTACCCGGGTTCCTGCGACGAGGCCGCCCGGCTGGAACTCACGCGGGCCGGACTCGGCACGACGGCTCCCCCGGGACACGAGAGCGATCCG
>JBDRTQ010000395.1:0-5839 GCA_043823885.1 Candidatus Eiseniibacteriota bacterium
CCCGATACGGACTTCGCCGCCGCTTCCGAAGAGCATCTCGGGCGGATGGATGAGGCCGATACCGACTGATGCCATCGTCCGCCGGGCGCTTCGCACCCGAGAGGGGGGCGAGGAGCCGGTGCGCGGACCACGAGGAGCCGACCGGTGCTGATTCGAAGTGTGTCGGGGGTTCGAGGACTGACCGCGGACGAGGTGACGCCGGCACTTGCCCACCTGTACGGCCGGGCGTTCGCGGCCCAGGCTCCGGGAGAGATCGCCGTGGGCTGGGACTCGAGGCTCGGGGGGGACGTTCTCAAGGATGCCGTCGCGGCCGGCATCATCGAGGCCGGGGGACGCGTGGTCGATCTCGGCGTGGTTCCCACTCCGACGGTCGGCCTGATCGTGGCGCGGCACGGGCTCGCCGGCGGTGTGGTCGTCACGGCCAGCCACAATCCAGAGGAGTACAACGGGCTGAAGTTCTTCTCGCGGCGGGGGATGTTCCTCTACGGCGACGAGGTCACCCGCCTCTTCGACGCGGTCGACGGCGGCGAGGGCGCGTCCGAAAGCGCTCGTCACGCCGCTCCCGAAACCGATGTCCCGGATGTGAGCCGCATGGACGACGCCGTGGGGGAACACGTGTCGCTCGTCGTCGCGTCGCCGTTCGTGGACGCGCCGGCCGTGGCCGCCGCCCGGTCACGCATCGTGGTCGACTGCGTCAACGCCGCGGGATCGGTCATTCTCCCGAGGCTCCTGCGGGAACTCGGATGCGACGTGGTGGAGATCAACACCGACATGGGCTCCGGTTTTCCCCGCGGGGCCGAACCCACGCCTGAGAATCTCGAGGGCCTGGCTCGCGCGGTGCTTGACGAAGGTGCGACCGCGGGCTTCGCGTGCGACCCCGATGCCGACCGGCTAGCCGTGGTGGATGAGCGCGGCGTTCCCATCGGTGAAGAACTAACGCTGGCCATAGCCACGCGCGTGGTGCTCGGTGTCAGGCGGGGACCCATCGTGGCGAACCTGTCCACCAGTCTGATGATGGACGATCTGGCGAGAGAATTCGGGGTGCCGATCTACCGGACGCCGATCGGAGAGATCAACGTAGTCGCTAAGATGGAAGAGGTGGGGGCCGTCGTCGGTGGCGAGGGAAACGGGGGCGTGATACTCCCGGACGTGCACATGGGGCGCGATTCCGCCACCGCGTCGGCGCTGATAGCCTCGGGCATGGCGGCGGGGGAGTCCGGCGGCGTGGCGGAACTCGTCGCGCGCTTCACGCGCTACTTCTCCGTGAAGAAGAAGCTCCGGCTCGACCGCGTCACGCGAGAGGGCATCGTGGAGGCCATGAGAGGCGCCTTCCCGGACGGAGAGCTGGATCTGACGGACGGGGCAAAGATAGCTTGGCCCGACCGCTGGATTCACGCTAGGATGTCCGGTACTGAACCCGTCGTCCGCGTCATAGCCGAGGCGGCTCGCGAGGCCGACGCCGAGGAGCTTGCTGAGGAAGCCATCTCTGCCGTGTCCAGCACGGCGGGAGGGGCGTGATCATGTGTGGAATCATCGGCTGTGTCACCAGAGACAGGAACATCGTCCCGATCCTCATTGAGGGCCTGAGGCGCGTTGAGTATCGCGGATACGATTCCGCGGGCATAGCGGTCGTGAACGACGACGGCCTGGGTGTCAGGAAGGTGGAGGGGAAGATAGACGGGTTGGCCGCTCTCCTCGAGCGTCGCCCGCTGAGCGGGCCGACCGGCATCGCCCACACTCGCTGGGCGACCCACGGCGAGCCCTCGGAGGTCAACGCGCACCCTCAGACCGACGCGAGCGGTCGGCTGGCCGTGGTGCACAACGGGATCGTCGAGAACTACCGCTCTCTTCGGAGGTCGCTGGAGGCGGACGGCCACGTCTTCAACTCCAAGACGGACACCGAAGTCCTCGCGCACCTCATCGGCTCCTACTACGACGGGAATCTCGAGACGGCGGTTCGCACGGCGCTCGGGCGAGTGCGGGGAGCCTACGGCCTGGCCGTGGTCCACGCGGACGAGCCGGGCACGCTGGTTGGCGCGAGAAACGGCAGCCCTCTCGTACTGGGTATCGGAGACGGCACCTACTACGTGGCCTCGGACGTCGCCGCCATCGTCAGGCACACGAGGGACGTGGTCTACCTCGACGATCTCGAGATGGTGGTCGCCACTCCCGACGGTTTCTCGACCACGACGCTCGAAGACGAACTGGTGACCAAGGACGTCGAGAAGGTCACGTGGAACATCGATACCATAGAGAAGAACGGGTTCCCCCACTTCATGCTCAAGGAGATCTTCGAGCAGGAGCGGACCGTTCAAGACGCGGTCAGGGGGCGGCTGATAGAGGCCGCGGGTGACGCCTTCCTCGGAGGGCTCCGAGAGCACCGCCGCAGTCTGACGGCGGCGAACCGCATCATCATCATCGCATGCGGAACGTCGTGGCACGCAGGACTCATCGGAGAGTACATGCTCGAGGACCTCGCGCGCGTCTCGGTCGAGGTCGAGTATGCGTCCGAGTTCCGCTACAGAAACCCCGTCATCGGTCCCGGCGACATAGTGATCGTCATAAGTCAGTCGGGCGAGACCATCGACACGCTGGCAGCGATGAACGAGGCGCAGCGTCGAGGCGCGATAACGCTGGGGATCGTCAACGTCGTGGGATCGACGATAGCCCGCAAGAGCGACGGGGGCGTATACACGCACGCCGGGGTCGAGATCGGAGTGGCCTCGACGAAGGCGTTCACCTCGCAGCTGATGGTCCTGGCCGCCGTCGCGCTGACCATCGGCCGGGCGCGAAGCCTGTCGGTGGCCGAGGGGCGGGACATCGTCACGGCGATGCAGGCGATACCCGGCCAGATCGGGGAGATACTGGCCGGGCACGAGGCCATCCAGGAGATCGCGTCGAGATACGCGAAGCACTCGAACTTCCTCTACCTCGGCCGCGGGTACAATTTCCCCGTCGCTCTCGAGGGCGCCCTCAAGCTCAAGGAGATCTCCTACATCCACGCCGAGGGCTACCCGGCCGCGGAGATGAAGCACGGTCCCATCGCGCTGATAGACGAGAACATGCCCGTTGTCGTCATCGCTCCACAGGACGCCTTCTACGAGAAGATCCTCTCGAATCTGCAGGAGGTGAAGGCCAGGGGCGGAAGGATCATCGCCATCACGTCGCAGGGCGACGGTCACGTGGAGCAGATGGCCGACGATGTTATCGAGATCCCCAGAACGATGCCGCACCTGACGCCGATACTTTCGGTGATCCCGCTGCAGCTTCTGGCTTACCACATTGCGGTCGAGCGCGGCTGCCACGTCGATCAGCCGAGGAATCTGGCCAAGAGCGTAACGGTGGAGTGACGCCCCCGGATGCCGGCCGCGGCACCTCCGCCGCGAGTCCGGTGGCCCGCGCGCCCCTCCCGGGTTCATGGAGACTGCCCTTGTCGAGGGAAGAGATCTACAAGCTGACACAAAAAGTACGCTGCTCCGGCTGAGCGTCGAAACTGGGTCCGGAGGACCTGGCCGAAGTGCTGTCGAAGCTCCCGCCCATCGTCGACCCGCGGGCCCTCGTCTCGTCGGGCACCGTCGATGACGCCGGCGTGGTCTTCCTGAACGACGACACGGCGCTCGTGGTCACGTTGGATTTCTTCACGCCCATCGTGGACGACGCGCGGGACTTCGGACGCATCGCCGCCGCCAACTCGCTGTCCGACGTCTACGCGATGGGGGGGACTCCACTCGTCGCTCTCAACATCGTGTGCTTCCCGGACGGAGAGCTTCCGACGTCGCTGATGGCGGAGATCCTGCTCGGGGGGCACGAGAAGGTCACGGAGGCGGGCGCTCTCGTGCTGGGCGGCCACTCGGTCAGCGACCGCGAACTCAAGTTCGGCCTCGCCGTCGTCGGCACGGTGAACCCGAACGCGATCGTGACGAACGCGGGCGCCCGGGTGGGCGACACGCTCGTCCTGACGAAGCCCATCGGCGTGGGCGTGCTCGCGACAGCGCTCAAGGAGGACGAGCTCTCCTCGGACGGCATAGCGGCCATAACCGAACTCATGGCCACGCTGAACAGAGCGGCCTCCGAAGCGATGATCGAGGCCGGGGCGAGCGCCGCGACCGACGTCACGGGATTCGGCCTGTTGGGTCACGGCAGCGAGATGGCCGACGCGAGCGGAGTGACGCTGGAGATCGCCGCGTCCGACGTGCCGCTCATCGACGGTGCCCTCGCCGCCATAGAGAAGGGCCTGGCGCCCGGAGGCCTGTTCTCGAACCAGCACTACTACAGCGCCGTCGTCGAGTCTCGGACTCGGGCGGACAAGCGAACGGTGGAACTGATGTATGACCCGCAGACCTCGGGCGGCCTCCTGGTCGCCCTGCCCTCGGGCAAGCTCGATGTGTTCGAACGAGCCCTGAGCGCGAGGGGGGGGAGCAGCTGGGTCGTCGGACGTGTGGTCGAGAGGGGGGACCGCGCGCTGGTCCTCACGTAGGGGACCAGCCGCCCGCGTCTCTCGAAGGCACCCCGCAACTGATTCGTGCGGGAGTGGATAGGTCCTGGTGGGCCTCGAGGGCTTCAAACCCTTTGTCTGGCGGCTGATCCCGTCCGGGGTGGGTTCGATTCCCACACATTCCCGCCAACTTCTTTTTGATCGCCGCGGTCCAATCCTGTGGAAGGGAACGTCAACGTGCGAGCTCTGGTGCTTCTCTCCGGGGGGTTGGACAGCATTCTGGCGGCGCGTCTGTTGCTCGAGCAGGGCGTCGAGGTTACGGGCGTCAGCTTCGAGTCCTCCTTCTTCGACGCGCAGAAGGCGCGCGCGAGCGCTGTTGAACTCGGCATCGAACTCGTCGTGATCGACATCAGCGAGGACGTGCTCGAGATACTCAAGGCCCCCAAGCACGGATTCGGGAAGAACATGAACCCCTGCATCGATTGCCACGCGCTCATGGTCAGGCGTGCGTCCGAGCGCATGGAAGAACTTGGCGCGTCGTTCATCGCCACCGGTGAGGTCGTGGGCCAGCGGCCGAAGTCTCAGATGCGCTACGGTCTCGAGGCCGTGGAACGGGAGTCGAGCCTCAAGGGGTACCTGCTGCGTCCGCTCTCCGCGAAGCTGCTGAGGCCGACGATCCCGGAGACTGAAGGGTGGGTCGACCGGGAGCGACTGCTGGGGCTCCACGGGCGGACCAGGAAACCCCAGATGGAACTCGCGGAGCGCTTCGGCATTACCGCCTACGAATCGCCTGCCGGCGGGTGTCTGTTGACGGACGAGAATTTTTCTCGCGCCCTGCACGACCTTCAGGACCACGAGGGGCTGAGCGACCCGGGGGTCAGGCTTCTCTCCGTCGGCAGGCAGTTCAGGCTGTCGGACGGGGCGAAGCTCGCGGTGGGGCGGAATCACGCGGAGAACGAGAAGCTGTTCTCGCTCGAACCGGCCGGTGCTCTCTACGTAAAGGCCGTCGCGTGCAGGGGCCCCGTCGGCGTCATTACGGGGGCGCCTACGCCGGAGGACGAAGAGCTCGCCGGTGCGATCGTCGCGAGATACGCCGACACGGGAGACGCCGGGAGCATCGCCGTCGAGATCAGGGGAAGCGCGGGGCCGCGCACGATCGAGGTCGTGCCTCTCTCGTCGAGGGAAGTCAGGAGGCTGGCGGTCAAGTGAGAGCGCACGCCGGACAGCGAGCGGTCGCGATCGCGGTAGTTCTGGCCATGCTTCTACCCGCGGCCGCGGTGGCTGCCGGGCCGGGCGCGCCGGCGGGCGTGACGCGTGTGCCCGACAGGCCCAGCGGAGCGACCGCGATGATCGCCTCCGCGGCCTACCCCGGGCTCGGCCAGCTGATGAACGGAACGGAGTCGA
>JBDRTQ010000396.1:0-3704 GCA_043823885.1 Candidatus Eiseniibacteriota bacterium
CGCACGACTCCGTGCTTCGCCTCTTCCCATTCGTCTCCGGACTTGTTCTCCAGCTGGTTGAGCTCGAGCTTACAGCTCTTGAGCTCGTCGCCCAGGGCGTCAAGGTCGGCGCCCATGTCGCTGCCCTTCCCGGCGGCGACCAGTTCGTTCATCCTGGATTCGCACTGTGACAGGTCACGCTGGACCTTCTCGAGTGACATTTCGTTCGCCTTCATGATACGTCGCCCCTTCCTGAGGATGTGCCGGCAGGCCCTTGGGCCGTTCCGCACGGGGGATAACTCTTCTCTCACCCCATATGATGCGGTGATTGAGCGGAGGTCGAAGGTCAAGGGACGGCTTTTCAGGGGGATTTCGCTGCTGAGCCTCGCTCGGGGAGCGCGCGGAACGGCACGGGGAACCCGTCCCCGTCGCCTAGCGCTCCCCCAGGAGCTTCATCCGGTCACCGAGAACATCGTGGATGTAGAGCATCTGAACGAGGACGATGAAGACGACCGCCAGCGGCGTCGCAAGGAGGACGCCCATGGCGCCGAACAGCAGGGCCATCACTATCTGCACCGTTATGAGCAGCGCGGGCGCCATCGACACCGCACGCTGCTGGATGAGCGGGGTAATGAAATAGCTCTCGAGCAGTTGGACGATGGTGAACACTACAACGACGTACAGCATCTTCAGCGGACTGTCGACCAGAGCGACGAGCATAGCGGGTATCGCGCCCAGCACCGGCCCGAGGAACGGCACGAACGCGAGTAGCGCGGCAATGAGCGCCAGCGCAAGGGGCACGGGCACGCCCGCTATCCAGAGCCCCAGCGCGGTCAGCACTCCCACGACCGCCATCGAGGCGGCGCGACCCACCAACCACCACCTGAGTGCCACCCCAAGCGCGGCGAACACCTCCCGTATCCGTCGACGCCTGGGGATCGGGAACAGCCGCACGGCGTTGTCGATGTACAGGCTCGGGCACACCGCCATGTAGATGCCCATAAAGAGCATCAGGATCACGTTGAGGAACATGCCCGCGGCGGTCCAGAAGAAACCGCCGACTCCCTTCAACACGTCCGTGCCCATCGGGAGGAACTGGCTGGAGTCCGGCATCCACTCCACCAGCTGCTTCCCCCACTCCCACTCGCTCAGGTATCCCCGAAGGCGCTCGATCGCGCTCGGAAGATGTTCCGAGAGTTTCGCGATCTGACTCCCGACGGGCGGCCCGACCAGCCAGACGGCCGCCGCGAACGACCCGAAGAAGAGCACGATGGCAATCGCGAGCGCCCCTGCCCGCCGCATTCCGGTGAGCCGCTGGATCACCATTGCGATGCCGTCGAGGAATACGGCGAGAAGGATCCCCGCAAAGACCACGAGCAGCATGTTCGCAACCTGGCGGACCAGCAGCAGGATCAGCACCACCACAACTACGATGGCCGTGGCGGTCAGCGCCTTCGATGCGAACCTGCGGTCGTCTCTGGTATCCCGTCTCATGCTTCGCACCTAGTCGATTCTAATGAACGCGCTGCCGGCGGTACCGCAGACAGGGCAGATATCCGGAGCGCCCTTGCCGACCGTGTGGCCGCACACCGGGCACACGTAGTACGAGAAGTCACCCTGCTCCGAGCCGAGCGTGCCGAGCAACCCACCGTACAGCTTCGCGTGCTCGATCATTTCCGGGTACATGCTCTTGAACTCGTGCGTCTCGCCTGCGATGGCGTCCTTGAGGTTCTCTTCGGTCGTGCCGATGGCACCACGCGCGCGCAGGTGGTTGTGCGCGTGCACGGTCTCCGCGGTCGCGCCCCTACAACCCTGCCCTGATGGTGTCCAGCTGCGCCCGGCAATCGGGCACCTTCTCAAAGAACTCCTCCAGCTTCCCGCACGCGTAATCATCGCAGTGCGCGCAGTTCACGACGCCCCTCGCAACTCCGCACTTCCTGATCTCGCAGACCGTGCAGTGCTGGAAGAGGACACCTCCGTCAGACCTGCATCCCTCGCAGTTGATGTCGGACGGTTCGATCCGGGCACCGTACATCTCAGACCACATCCCGGCGACCTCGGTTCTCTTCTCGTTGTCGTCGTCTCTGGTGGCCAGGAACGCACCGCACTCGTGGCACTTCAGACCGCAGATGGAGATCATCTCGCTCATCGATTTCCCCCTAGACAGTCACGACGGCCTCGGACTCCAGCATCTGCCCGACGACCTCCGCCATGTCACTGATCCGGCCGACGACCAGCTTGTCGGTCACCCCGTAGTATCCTGCGCACGTCCCGCAGACTACAAGGTCAACGCCCGCCTCTGCCAGGATGGTGACGGCGTCAAGCACGTGGGACCCCTCGGCGAGGAGCTTCACGCCTGAGTTATAGAACAGCATCACCTCCGGCTTCGGCGAAGCGGTACACAACTTACGCAGGAACGAGCCCATGAGCTTGGCGCCAAGCTCTTCCGACCCGTCCCCGAGTGTCTCGCTGTTCACGACCACAAGTCTTCTGTTCGCCACAGGCCCCTCCAGGGATCGAATTGCATGTTCGGATGCCCCGCACGCCGAGATTCTATCTGCCGGACGCCACCAGCGCCAGCAGAAATCGGCGTCCCCCGCCAACGCACTGCGCCGTCAGGCGAGTTCGACCCGACGGCGCGGCACTTGTTCTGAGAGCACGCTGCCTTCGCCTAGCCCTGCTTCTCGGAGGCCAGTTCTCTGCCGGTCTTGCCGGACAGCACGCGGAACTCCTCACGAGTGAGCTCCCGGTCGTCCGTTACCTCTATCGGGCGTCTGATGTCCTTCTCGAGCGCACGAAGCCTCGAACCCTCCTCGGTCACGAGATGGAGCGCCATTGCCGGCGACACAACCAGCTTGTACCGTCTCTCGCGCGTCGACGACGCGACTCTGCGCATCGCCCGCTCGATGAAGAGCATGATCGAGTCCATCGAGAGCACCTTCCCCGTTCCCTCGCACTCGGGACACGGGTCGGTGTACTGGTGCAGAAGACTGGGCCTGACGCGCTGCCTGGTCATCTCGACCAGGCCGAGTTCGCTGATCGGATACACCTTGCTGCGCGCGCGGTCCCGCGTCAGGAGCTTCTTCAGCTCCTGAACGACCTTCTCGCGGCTGCCCTGACTGGCCATGTCGATGAAGTCGATGACGATGATGCCGCCGATGTCCCTCAAGCGAAGCTGCCGGCCAATCTCGCGTGCGGCCATCATGTTGGTCTTGAGAATCGTCTCTTCCTGGTCTTTCTTCCCCGTATACCTGCCGGTGTTGACGTCGATCGAGGTCAGCGCCTCGGTGTGGTCGATGACGATGTAGCCACCCTTCTTGAAGTAGACCTTCCGTCTGAGGCTCTTCTCGATCTCACCTTCGATGTCGTAGGCGTCGAACACCGGGGTGCTGTCGCTGTGGTACTCGACCCTTCCCTTGAGCTCGGGCGCCACGTTCCTGAGGTATCCCGCGATGTCCCTGTAGCCCCGGCGCGAATCGACGATCAGCCTGTCGACGTCGTCGGTGAAGACGTCGCGCACGAGTCCTGCGGTCAGGCCCATCTCGCTCTGAATGAGCGCCGGCGCCCGACGGGACTCAGCGATGCTGTTGGTCTTCTTCCACGCCTTGACGAGGAACTTGAGGTCGCGCTTGATCGCGCGCTTGCTGGCGTTCAACGCGGCCGTGCGGACGATCAGTCCGCCCCACGGTGGCCGTATCTCGCGCGCGATCTCTTTGAGCCGGTCG
>JBDRTQ010000397.1:0-4084 GCA_043823885.1 Candidatus Eiseniibacteriota bacterium
ACACGGACGAATGTTACGACTGAGAGTGTCGGCCCGCTGCCTTCGGGGAGCGGGCCGATTCTCGTACCGGGTCCGTCTCCTCCTTGATAGTCGGGGCGAACGGTGGTATCCTAGGGTCACGTTGGTATCGTCATCTTCACCGGCCGTTCCTCTCTTCGCGCCGCCGATCCTCCACGGCCGGGCTGCGGTCGTTCCCCCAAGCAGACGGGAGGCCCCATGCGCAAGGCACACGTTTTCACGCTTGCTCTGACGCTTCTTGCAGCTCCGGTTCCTGCGTCGGCCGACGTTCCGGTCGAACTCATCTGGGAGCTTCCTTCCACCGGGCATCACATCAGGTGTGTGAGCGCCATCGAGGACCAGGAGGGCTACGTGCCCGCCAGTCAGGATGTGCTCGTCGAGATCGACAACACGGGCGACCCGGACGGCCACCTCAAGCTCCTCCGGGGCTCCGACGGTGAGGTTATCTGGGGAGCCTCACCTCCGGGGGGTGTGAGCGGAGGGTGCGGATACGGTGACATGTGCCTCTCGTCAGCGCCCGACCTCAGCGGCGACGGGTACCACGAAGCGCTGCTGGGTACCTCGTGGGGCGGGCGCACGGCCTACGCGCTTCTCGCGGACGACGGCGGGAGGGTATTCTGGGACTTCGACACCTACGTCGATGCGGCGGAGTCCGGGTGGATCTACAGCATCGACTGGATCAATGACGTGACCGGCGATGGAGTCCCCGAGGTCATCTTCGGTTGTGGTAGTGACAACAACAACGCCTACTGCGTGGACGGCACGAACGGTGTGGTGCGGTGGACGTTCAACGCGCCCGACGCCGTCTACCAGGTGGCGCGCATCGGGGACGTCAACGGGAACGGGACCGACGACGTCCTGATAGGCACCGGAGACTCCTACGCCGACTACACATACTGCGTCGATGGCGGGAGTATCGGGTCCCCCTCATACATCTGGCGCTTCTACGTTGGGGACACGACCTTCTCGGTCGCCGGCACCGACGACGTTGACGGTGACGATGTTCCGGACGCGCTGGTGGGAACATGGGACGCAAACGGGACCGTCTACTGCGTGAGCGGCGCCGACGGCTCAGAGATCTGGTCGTATCCGGTCGGCACCTACGAGAACGTCATGCGCGTGGTCCCCATCAAGGATCTGAACGACGACGGCCCCGCCGACGTACTGGTGGCCTCCTGGGACAACGCCATCATATGCGTGGACGGCGCGACCGGCACGGAACTCTGGAACGTCCCGACCGGGACGACGAACGGCGGCGACGTGTGGACCATCTGGCCGCTGAGTGATGTCGACTACGACGGCTACGCCGACGTGATCGCCGGGTCGTTCGACCTCAAGGCCTACTGCGTGAGCGGGCGGACCGGCGACCTTCTGTGGGACTACACGGTGGGCAACCGGGTCTACTCGGTGCGCGGGCTGGGCGACGTCAACAACGATCAGGTGGGTGAAGCTCTCGTGGGCACGCAGTACTACGGCGGCACCGGGGGCAGGGTGTTCTGCCTGGACGCCGATGGTGACGTCACCGGCATCGCGGCGATCGCGGAGCTGTCGTGTCTTGTCGAAGGCGAGGCCGTTGTACTCGCGTGGGACTTCGACGAGTCCGCGGGACTCGCCGGGTTCAACGTCTATCGGATGATCGCGGAGGAGGCCGAGTCGTCCGCCGCGCTGCGCCGGCGCTTGACTGAGAGAGGCACGTTCACTGTCGCCGAGGCGCTCGCAGAGCGGGCGGGTCTCGGAGCGGGGAGGGGGGGGAGTGAGGGCGGCTTCATCAGACTGAACGACGAACTCGTTCAGGGCCGCTCCTTCACCGACGCAGGCGCGGTCGACGGAGTGCTCTACTCATACATGGTGGGCGCGGTTGCCGTTGACGGCACCGAGGTACTTGCCGGTCCGGTGGAGGTCCTTGCGGACTTCCGTGCGGGCGTGCTGTGGCTCGCTCCTCCGACCCCGAATCCGTTCGCTGCGACCTCATCTTTCGCATTCGCGGTTCCGCGGGGCGCCGACGCCGAACTCGGTATCTACACGCCCGGAGGACGCCTGGTGCGCATGCTCGATGTCGAAGCGTCCGGAGGCGCCGCCGTCTGGGACGGCCGCTCAAACGGGGGCGAGCCCGTCTCGCCAGGCGTCTACCTCGTCAAGCTCGAGGCTGGGGGCGAGAGCGCGCACAGGAAGGTCGTGTTCCTCAGGTAGCACGCTGCGGTACGTGGCGGGCGCGGCAGCAAAAACTCCCTGGCCGCGCGTGCGAGGAGGCAGACCGCGTGTGCCCAACATCGAAGCGGCCACCCGACCCCGATGGGTCAGGTGGCCGCTCCTGTGTTGTTGCGTCTGCTGAACCGCTACCTGTAGAGCGCCTTGATCGCGCCCCAGGCGATGTCCCGGACCGGGTTGCCGCACAGCTCGTGCGGTGACTGAGGCTCCATGCCGATCCCGCCATCCATCACGTAGCAGTAGTCGTACTCGATCATGTTGCCGCAGGTCACGAACGTGTGGCCGTTGTAGATGTGCGGGAGTATCTGAACGCAGTCCGGCGAGCCCATGTAGAGCACCGGGACATAGCCAAGCGTCGCCGGGGACTCGCTGATGCAGTCCTCTGCGATTATCACTATCCCGTTGTCGACTATCTGCACCGTGTAGACAGGGTTGGCCGGCACGAAGCTGCCTGTGATGATGGCGTCGCCGAACATCATGTCGACGTCGAACGACACCGCGTAGATGTCCTGCCCCGCCATGGCCGCGAGGTCGGACATGATGTAGGCATTGACGGTCGTGTAGGGCGCCGGGTAGATCGAAGGCGCGAAGTTGGGCGGGTCGAAGTCGACGTAGAGATCAATGGCGATCGGATTGGCCGACGCCGCAGCGGCGACCAGGAGCATTGCGAACACGATAGCGACCCTCATTCTGACCTCCATCTCTCTACCGCGCCCTGCGCGCGGCAAGTGCGATCCACTGACAGTTGCCGTCCGGCCAACTCGAAACAGCCGGGTCGTCACGCTACCCGTAGGGTGACTTGAACAGTCCGTGTGCACCGGAACCTTCCACCATCATGAACCCACGCTATTCTACCACGCGAGGTCTTCGGATGGAAGCGGCCATGCCCGGGCGGCCATGCCCGGGCGGGCGTTGCCTTTCCCCCTCTGAGTTGACACGCTCCCCGAGCGGCTATAGAATGCGGCAATTCGGCGCTCAACGTGACATGAGCCGACCGACGCCTCGCACGCTCCTGGTGGTGCGGGGCGGTTTTTGCGCGCGCTCCGGAGCCGGTGCGCGACGTGGAGCCCGCGCACACCGAGTGCTTCTCCGGCCCCGCTCCAGCCCGAGGACCAGATGGGCAACCTCAAGCACCTGCTCAAGCACTTCGCTAAGTACAAGTGGGCCGTCGTGGCCGGCGTCGTCTGTCTGCTCTTCGTGGACGGGATGCAGCTTGTCATTCCGAGGATCATCAAACGGGCCGTAGACGACCTGACCTACCTGGGCGCCGGAAACGCGAACCTGCTCTCGTACGGGCTTCGCATCGTTGCGCTTGCGGCGGGGATAGCGGTGCTCAGGTTCTTCTGGCGGTTTTTCATCATCGGGACGTCCCGCCACATAGAAGAGGACATCAGGAACGACCTCTACGGCCACCTGCAGCGGCTCTCCGCCAGCTACTACGCCGTCCACACGACAGGCGACCTCATGGCCCACGCGATCAACGACCTGAACGCGGTGCGGATGGCGTGCGGGTTCGGCATCGTGGCGATGACCGACGCGATCGTCCTGGGCCTGGCGTCCATCGGATTCATGCTCGCGCTGAACGTGAAGCTGACTCTGCTGGCCCTCATCCCCATGCCAATTATCGCTCTCTTCACACTCCGTGTCGGCAAGATGCTCCACAGCAGGTTCGAGAAGGTGCAGGAGACGTTCTCGAGCCTGACCGAGCGCGTGCGCGAAAGCATGTCCGGGATCCGCGTGGTCAAGGCGTATTCCCAGGAAGAGCACGAGCTCAACAGCCTCGCCGTGATCGGGAAGGAGTACGTCCGCGACAACATTCGGCTCGTCCGTGTGTGGGGCGCGTTCTTCCCGTTCATCA
>JBDRTQ010000398.1:0-3281 GCA_043823885.1 Candidatus Eiseniibacteriota bacterium
AACGAGCATCGTCATCGCGGCGATGGCAGTCCTGCTCGTGCCGTGCGAAGGCTTCGCGGAGGGCGTGTTCGACAACCTCATCCTGTCGCCCAGGGCACGCGCCATGGGCGGAGCGTTCGTCGCGGTTTCGGACGACGAGACTGCCATATTCACGAATCCCGCCGGCCTGGCAGACCAGAACTCGATCGGCGTCTACGGGAGCTACGTGGACCTGTTCGGGTATACCTACTTCAATCTCGGTTCCGTCTCGGCGGTGGTGCCGACGAGCTACGGGACCGTCGGGTTCGGCGCCAGGATGTTCACGGTCCAGCAGAACGACGTCGACCTCGAGAAGGAGTACACGATCACGCTCGGTCAGGGCTTCTCGCTGATGAAGGACGTCCACTCCTCGCTCGCGTTCGGCTACGCCGCGAATCTCTACGGTCTGTCCTTCGAGGCGCCCAGCGTCTCGGGCGACGACCTGGGCTCGGCGAACACGGTCGGATTCGACGTGGGCGTGCTGGGCACGCTGCGAGGGAGGACCAGCTTCGGGTTCTTCATGAAGAACATCAACAACCCGAAGTTGGGCGAAACCGACACGGAGGACCTGCCCCAGTGGTTCACGGCCGGCGTGGCCTACAGCCCGTACAGTAGTGTCACGACCTCTCTCGAGCTGCAGAAGCAGGACGACGAGGACCTCAGGGCCTGTTTCGGCGTTGAGTCCGAGGTCACTGACTTCCTCAAGGGACGAGCCGGCCTGCAGAACAATCCGAACCGGGTCTCGGCCGGGTTCGGCGCCAGATGGCAGGCGGTACGCGTCGACTACAGCTACACCTCGCACGCCACTCTGCCCGGCACCCATCACTTCGGGCTGGGCGTGGCGTTCTAAGTCGGTCCGGACGAACCGGAGAACCCGGACTGGTCCGGTTCTCCGCAGAGTGAACCAGGGGAGGTACGATGAGACGATTGAAAGCCATGGGGTTCCTCACGATCCTGGTCGGCCTGTTTCTGACCTCGATCGCCCCATGTGTTCGGGCCGAGGAGCCGCTGGACCTGAACCGCGCGACGCTCGAGGAGATCATGAAGCTTCCGATCTCGGAGGACGCGGCGCGCGCGATATGGGAGCGCAAGGAGTTCAGGTCCTACTTCGCAAGCGTGTACGAGCTGCGAGAGCTGCCCGAGATAGGGCAGAAGGAGCTCAACCTGCTCAAGCCGCTCGTGAAGATAGTCGCGGTCCCGATCGAGGACGAGGAACTTCAGAGGGTCAACGACATCTACTACAGGATCCGCAACTGGGAGGCCGAGGAAGGGGCGAGCGAGGCGCTTGTGGATCACTGGATCGATCTGGCGAAGGATCCGTTCAACATCAACGACGCGAGCTACTGGCAGATCGCGAATCTGCAGACCATCTCGCCTCCGGACGCCGCCGCCGTCTACCGCTTCACGAGGCAGAACCGGATCGAGCGGCAGAGCGCTCTTCGCAACGTTCCGGGGCTCACCTACTGGGGCTACTACAACACACGCAATTTCGTGCGCTACGAGGAGGCCGAGCAGTCCGACGAAATCAGGGGAAGCTATCAGTTCCGGGCGTACGACACGCCCTCGTTCTTCGACATCAACGAGTGCCTTCAGGAGGACCGAAACCCTGCGGACGACGCGTACGATTCGTGGTGGGACCGTCTTGACCTTGGCCGCGCGGACCCGATCTACCAGCACAAGCTGCGACTGAGATGGGGTCAGGACGTTCGGGCCGGTGCCCTTGCCTACGGCGGCTTCGGCGCCAGCGACGAGTTCGACGCGTTGAAGTACCACGTGACGGTCGAGAACAAGGACGCGGGCCCCGTTCACTTCGACAACGTCATCGTCGGCAACTACGCCGTCGCGTTCGGCCAGGGCCTCGTGATGCAGAACACCGACTTCTTCAAGCCGCGGAACTCGGGTTACGGCTGGGACAAGCGCTACATCGGCATCATCGGCGATGTCTCGCAGACGTCTGAGTTCCAGCTTCACGGAGTCGCGACGGAGTTCGACGTCGGGAACGTCAGGAGCATCCTCTTCTACTCCGACGACAAGAAGGACGCCGTCCTGAATCCCGACGGTACGGCCAACCAGTATCTCATCATGACGCCACGGATCGACAACGACGACCTCGAGGCCGGAGGACTGTCACCGATGCGTGACGTCCTTCACGAGAGAACCCTCGGCGGGAACGTCAAGTATCTCTTCGGTCCGGGCACGTGGGTCGGGCTCTCCGGCTACGAAGCTCGCTACAACAGGTTCTTCAAAGCGGCGTACGATCCCGACGGCACGAGCAATGTCAGCTGGATAGTGCCCGACGCGGACGAGGACCACATCGTCAACGTGGACAGCGAGTACTTCAGCTCCTACACGAGCCCCGGCAAGTTCCGCCGCGTGTACGGCGCCGAGTTCCAGTGGGTCCACGACAACTACTCGGTCGCGGGAGAATACGCGGGGCTCGATTCGGACGGCGAACTCATGGAGTTCGGAGACGACCCCAAGGCCTTCGTGGTCAACGGTTACGCGTCGTACAGCAACCTCAGTGTGCTGGCGCTCTACCGCGACTACGACATCGGATTCGAGAACCCGTACAACCGGGCGTTCTCGGAGTACAAGCGCTACAAGGGGACCATTCTCGAGGACCAGTACTACCTCGAGGACCCCATCTACGGCCTGATGTACGACAACTCCTTCATGCCGCAGGCCGAGCGCGGGCTTTATCTGAATTCCAGATACAGATTCTCACACCGTCTCACTCCCTCCTTTGAGTACGACACGTGGGAGCGGAAGGCCGACGGCGCCGACTACTCGAGGGTCGTGCTCAAGCTGCGTTTTCAGCCCATCTACAACATAGTGATGAATCTGCGGCACAAGTGGCAGGGCCGGCTGGGGTCGAACTGGATCACCCCGCAGCAGTACGACCAGGTCGAGACGAGGCTCAGGCTCGAATACAGGTTGTCGAAGTACGACGAGGTGGAGTTCCTGTTGTCGCGGTCGTGGATCCAGTGGCCGCCGAGACCTCGTCTCTCGGACAACGTCGATGCGGACGGCGGTCATCCGGACATCGGTTCGGCGGCCGTCCCGTCCTACGCCATCGGCGCCCAGGTGACCCACAACGTCAACGACTGGCTCAAGATCGTGGGCGCGGTGACCTACTACGACGGCTTCCTGTGGATGTTCGAGGACGGCAGCTTCCAGATCATGGACGGGCAGGCGGTTAGGTACTGGATATCGATCTCGGATCGTATATCCGACCACGTCGCGCTCAGGCTACGGTGGTCGAA
>JBDRTQ010000399.1:0-6175 GCA_043823885.1 Candidatus Eiseniibacteriota bacterium
CGATCGGCCAACAACGGCCGTGGCCCCTGGTGGAACGCCGGGGCCAGCCACATGCACCTTGCCGTCCCGACCTCCGCTCTGCGGCGCATGGGACTCGTGAGCCTTCTCGATGAGCACCGGAGACTCGCGAGCTGTTCGTGAACCGCCGGATACGGAACCGTACGTCCGGCGGTGTGAGAGGACGGGGCCGCGAGGCCCCGCCCTACACGATCTCGGCCCGCCTGCACCCATGAATGCGCTTGACCTCTCACCGTAATGTCGATAGATTCGTAACTAATAATTCACCTTTGATTAGGACAAGCGCATGCGCGTGCCCGAGCCCGAGCTGGCGAGGCGGCTGGAGCGCTTCAAGAGCGCCTCGCGGGAAGCGGGCATCAAACTGACTCACCAGCGTCTGGAGATCTTCCGGGAAGTCGCTTCCACGCAGGAGCATCCGGACGCGGAGACGGTCTTCCAGGGCGTGAGCCGGCGCGTCCCCACCGTGTCGCTCGACACGGTCTACCGGACGCTCTGGCTTCTTGAGGACCTGGGTCTCATCTCGACGCTCGGTCCGAGGCGCGAGCGCACGCGCTTCGACGCCAACCTCGATTCCCACCACCACTTCGTCTGCGAGAACTGCGGTCTCGTCAGGGACTTCGAAAGCGCAGAGTTCGATGCTCTGGACGCGCCGTCGGACGTCAAGCACCTGGGTTCGGTCTCTCGTGTGTGCGTTGAGGTCAAGGGCTTGTGTCGCGAGTGTTCCGAGCGCGGCAGCCATGACGGTGGTGGCGAGTGAACGCGACCGGTTCCGAACGAGGGAGGCGAGTGCCCCGCGCGGTCAGGTATTTACTCGTCTCCGCCGGTCTCATTTGCGTGGGCCTGGGTACGGCCGGCGTGTTCCTGCCTCTGCTTCCCACGACTCCGTTCCTGCTCCTGGCCGCGGCCTGCTTCGCCCGCAGCTCCGACCGGTTCTACCACCGGCTCATGACGAACAGGTGGCTGGGCAGCTACATCTGCAACTACGTGGAACACAGGGCGACAACGGTCGCCACCAAGGTCGCGAGCATCACGATGCTCTGGTGTTTCCTCGGTCTTGCGGGCGTGTTCTTCACTGAGAGTTGGCTGGTTCGTGCCTTGTTGCTGGTGGTGGCCGTCGGTGTGACGATACACCTCGCCAGCCTGAAGACGATGTCGAGGGAGACCGCCCGGGATGTGTTTTCCGAAGGCGGTGTCCGGAAGGGAAGAGCGCAATGGCAGACAAGAAGAAACTGACGACGAGCCAGGGAATGCCGGTCGACAATGATCTCAGTTCGATCACGGCGGGCCCCAAAGGGCCGACGCTCGTGCAGGACGTTCACCTGGTGGACAAGCTGACGCACTTCGATCGTGAGCGCATACCGGAGCGCGTCGTTCATGCCAAGGGTGCCGGCGCGCACGGCTACTTCGAGGTGACGCACGATGTCACCAAGTACACGCGTGCGAAGTTCCTCTCGACGATCGGCAAGAAGACCGAACTGTTCGCGCGGTTCTCCACTGTCGGTGGAGAGAAGGGCTCCGCGGACTCGGCGCGTGACCCTCGCGGCTACGCGGTGAAGTTCTACACCGAAGAGGGCAACTACGATTTCGTGGGCAACAACACGCCGGTGTTCTTCATCAGGGACGCGATGAAGTTCCCCGACTTCATCCACACCCAGAAGCGCAATCCCGCGACCAACCTCAAGGACGCCGACATGTTCTGGGATTTCCTGTCCCTGACGCCCGAGTCGATCCACCAGGTGACGGTCCTGTTCTCCGATCGGGGAACGCCCCGCACCCTTCGAAACATGAACGGATACGGCGGTCACGCGTTCATGTGGTACAACGCCAGGGGTGAGTACTGCTGGGTGAAGATCCACTTCAAGACCGATCAGGGCATCGCCAATCTCACGCAGTCGGAATCGGTCAAGCTGGCCGGCGAAGATCCGGATCACGCGACGCGCGATCTCTACGACAGTATCGCGAAGGGCGACTTCCCGTCGTGGACGGTGTCCGTGCAGGTCATGACGCCCAAGGGAGCCAAGAGCTACAGGTACGACCCGTTCGACATCACCAAGGTGTGGCCACACGGCGACTACCCGCTCCAGCCGGTCGGGCGGATGGTCCTGAACAGGAACCCCGAGAACTACTTCGCCGACGTCGAGCAGGCCGCGTTCTCGCCGGGCAACTTCGTGCCAGGCATCGCCGCGTCACCGGACAAGATGCTCCAGGGGCGGCTCTTCAGCTACCACGATACTCACAGGCACAGGCTGGGCTCGAACTACCACCTCCTGCCCGTCAATGCGCCCAGGGGAACGAGGGAGAGCAACTACCAGCGGGACGGGTACATGCGCTCGGACGGGAACGCCGGCGGCGGCCCCAACTACTGGCCGAACAGCTTCGGGGGCCCCGCACCGGACCCCGCCATGGCACCGCCCGCGATAGACGTGGCGGGCATGGCCGCGCGCCACGAATACGAACTCGGCGATGTGGACTTCGAGCAGCCGGGGGTGCTGTATCGAAAGGTCATGACCGACGAGGCAAGGGACCACCTGATCGGCAATATCGTCGGGCACCTGGGTGGCGCCCAGAAGCGCATCCGGCTACGTCAGACCGCCCTCTTCTATAAGGTGGACGCGGACTACGGCAAGAGGGTCGCAACGGGCCTCGGTCTTGACGTGGCTGAGGTCAAGCGCCTTGCGGGGATGACGCAGGAGGAGCGCGTCAAGGCCACCGAGAAGTAGGTCGACGGACGGGCAGGGCCTGGCTCGAGACCGCGGTCCCGGGGAGGAGCAGGCGTCTTTCGGGCCGACATGAGGGCAGGGAATCGCACACAGGGGCCTCGGCCTGTCAAGGTCGGGGCCTCTGGGCGGTCTGCCCGGAGATTCGACGGCGGGGGAGATTCGACGGCGGGGCTTGACTTCGCCGGTTCCCCGCTTATCTTGTCGGTCAGCAGAGGCGACCAAGTTGGTATGGTGACATATCCGGAAACTCGAAGGAGGGACCTGGTGCAGACGCCGGGCCTTTTTGCTTTCTGGGGGCGCTATGAAGTGCCCGAGCGTATGAAGCCATGCCGATGGTCGGCCTGCGGGGCCAGACGGGCCCGGCAATGAGGAAGTCGGAGGGTCGGACGATGATCCGGCCACCGGCAGGACAATCGTCAGCGTGAGGGACAATCCCGGCGCGACGAGAACAAGAGAGGTAGAATACAGTGAGTACGACCGGAACAGTGAAGTGGTTCAATGACAGCAAGGGCTTTGGTTTCATCTCGTTGGAGGATGGCTCGAAGGACGTGTTCGTTCACCATTCGGCGATCCAGGGCGACGACGAGTACAAGAGCCTGAACGAAGGCGACCGCGTGCAGTTCGATGTTGTCCAGGGCGAGAAGGGCCCGGCGGCGGAGAACGTCGCGAGGATCGACTCCTAGCTGCTGCATAGCCACGGACTGGCATAGAGACACAGGGCCGCCCTTACGGGGCGGCCCTGTTACGTTTGGGGTGGCTCTGCTGCACTCTTGGAGCGACCCTGTCACGTTGTGCGTTGCTCTGCCTGAAAACTCGTGTTCTGTGGTATAATAGAGAGTGGCAAACGCGGGAGCCGCGCGACGCACTTCCTGTCTGCGCCAGAGGCTCGCGAGCGGTGCCCAACGTGGCGCACCCGCGCACGAATACTTCCCGAAGAGGGGGCAGAAGATGAGGGCAAGCGCCTTCGTACTGACAGCAATCGCACTACTCGCCGCGGGGCTCTTGCCCGCGCACGCCCAGACCGCAGTCCTCATCTCGGAGATGTGCGACCCACAGCTGAACTACCTGACGGACCGGTTCATCGAGATCTACAACGCCGGACCCACGACGGTCGACCTGACCGACTGGACCCTGGTGGCCGTGGGCAATTCGGGCGACGTCTTCTCGTGGCCGCTGTCCGGGACCATTGCATCCGGCGAGGCGCTGGTCGCGGGTGACGCGACGACGGTCATCGTGTTCCCCGTCGATTTCCCCCAGGAGGCGTGGTCGAGCAACAACAGCCTCTGGAACGGGAAGGTGGGGGACGGGGCCAAGCTCCTCAATGCGGGCTCGGTTATTGTCGACTACGCTGTCGTCGACGGCACCGCCTTCGAGAACGCGGACTACGTGCGCAACGAGTCCGTAGTGCTTCCGAACACCTCGTACGATCCATCGGAGTGGACGGCGACGCCAGCTGCGTACCCGACCGACGGGACGCCGGGCACGCATGTGACAGGGGATCCGACACCCGGACCGACCATCGCGAACGTGACCATCGACCCTTCCGCGCCGCTGCCAGGTGAGACGGTCGACGTCTCAGCGGACGTTTCCGACACGACAGCCATCACGTACGTGGCCCTCTTCTGGGGAACCTCTCCGCTCTCTGTGACCAACGAGATCGGCATGTCGCTCGTTTCGGGCGACACCTACGATACCGACACCTCCATCCCGGCTCAGCCCGCGGGCATCACCGTCTACTTCAAGATCGAGGCGATCAACGACCTGCCGGGGACGAGCGTGTCCGACGTCGAGAGCTACTCCCTGCCGTATACGGTCTCCATCAGCGACATCCAGGGCGGCGTGTCTTCATCTCCCTACAACGGCGACGCCGTGATCACACACGGAGTCGTCACCGGGCTGTACGGCTCGTACTTCACGCTTCAGGACGGAACCGGCGCTTGGAGTGGGGTGTGGGCGAGAGGCCTCTTCGCCCCAGCTGTCGGTGATTCTGTCATCATTAGAGGGACGGTCACGGAAACCGATGGTTTGAACACCGGCAACACGTTCATCGTGGGCGCGGACGTCCAGAGCGCTGCGCCCGCCGCGGTGACGCCGGCCCCGACCGTCATCACGACGCTCGCGCTCTCCTCGGAGGATTACGAGGGCGTGCTCGTCATGGTCGACGACGCCGAGTGTACGAACACGACACTGGGTGCGGGGGAGTGGGAGATAGACGACGGCAGCGGGGCTGGATATGTCGATGACCTTGGCTACGTCTTCACGCCGACGCTGGGAACCGCCTACGACATCACCGGTCCGCTCGCGTACCGCGACGGAGGCTTCAAGCTCGAGCCGAGAGACGCGGCCGACATTGTCTGGGCCGGCGACAGCGCGGCGCCCGAGCTCTTTCAGGTCTACGCGACCAGCGAGACGAGCGTGCTCGTAACCTTCTCGGAGGACGTCGAGGAGACGACCGCGGAGACTCCCGCCAACTACACCATCGCCGGTCTGACCGTCAGCGCTGCCGCGCGTGACGCATCGAACCAGGACCAGGTCGTGCTTTCCGTATCCACAATGTCGCCCGTCAACTACACGTTAGTCGTCGACGGCGTTGAGGACCTCTACTCGAACGCGATGGTAAACGTGAGCTACGGCTTCGACTACGTCGACGTCGCCGCCCCCGCTGGCTACTACGACAGTGCCGAGGGACTGCTTGGAGAGACCCTGCAGGCGGCCCTTCACGCGATCATCGACAATCACGCCGTTCAGAGCTACCAGTATTCGTGGACGGCCTTCATGACCACCGACGACAAGCCCAACGGGAAGGTCTGGGACATCTACTCGGACATTCCGGGCGGCGTGCCGCCGTACGAGTACACGTTCATCGTCGACGAGGGCGGCATCGGTGGCGTCGAGGGCACCGGATACAATCGGGAGCACTCGTGGCCCAGCAGTTGGTACGGGGGCGAGGTCTACCCGATGTACTCCGACCTGTTCCTGCTCTATCCGACCGACAACTACGTCAACGGGCAGCGGGGCTCGTATCCGTACGGCGAGGTGGACTCGCCGAGCTGGACGTCTCTGAACGGCAGCAAGCTGGGCAACTGCACCTACTCCGGGTACTCCGGGATCGCGTTCGAGCCGATCGACGCATACAAGGGCGACCTCGCCAGGACGTACTTCTACGTGACATCACGCTACTACTCGGAGGACGCCGCGTGGCCCGGCAGCGCAATGGCCGACGGCGCCGAGCTGCTGCCGTGGGCCGTGAACATGCTGCTTGAGTGGCACGTCGACGATCCCGTCAGTCGCAAGGAACTCGAGCGGAACGGCACCGTCTACACGATGCAGGGCAACCGCAACCCGTTCATAGACAGGCCGGAGTTCGCCGCGGCCATGTATGTCACGACCGGCTTGGACGAAATGGAAGAGCCGGCCTTCAGACTCCATCAGAACGC
>JBDRTQ010000400.1:0-4068 GCA_043823885.1 Candidatus Eiseniibacteriota bacterium
GGGGTCCAGCAATCTGTCGCAGTCGCAATCGACGACGAAGCCGACGTCGTTCAGTCGCATCATCTGGTCGAGCGTGGCGAACACGCCGTCGCTCGTGTCCATGCACGACGACGCGAATCCGCGGAGCAGTCGTCCCATCGCGAGCTCCGCCGTGGGACGATACGCGCTCTCAGGATACGCGTCATCCGGCATGCCGGAGAGCCGCGCCAGACCGAGGGCGTTCCCGGCGCCCGCGTACCCGCTCAGGAAGACCGCGTCCCCGGGATTCGCGCCCTTCCTCCTCAGCACCCTCTCCCGCGGAACCAGCCCCACCGCGCACGCCGTCAGCGAAGTGGTGGGCGACACGTTCGTATCGCCTCCCAGAATGAACACGCCGTGCGCCCGGCAGGCGTAGTCCAGCCCCTCCGCGACGTCGTGCGTGAACTCCTCGCTCGCGTCGGGCGCCGTCGAGACCGACACCACGATACCCAGCGGGTCCGCCCCCACCGCCGCCAGGTCGCTCAGCGACGCGACGGCCGTCACCCACCCCATGGTCTGGGGATCGCGGTAGATGCCGTGGGTGATCTCCTCGCAGACCGTGTCGATCGTGATGGCCAGAAAGCGCTCGGGCTCCCCCGGCATCTCGACAAGCTCCGAGTCGGTCTCGTGAGGCAGGTTGTGCTGATCGGGCGAGCGCCGGAAGCGTCCGGCCCACGCGTCGATGATCACGTTCTCCCGGATTCCGTCCATGCCGTTCATGTCCGGCACCCCGTCCTTCCCGCTGCCTCACGCGAACCCGCCGCGGGTCCTATCGGCAGCACATCAAACGCCTCGGAGCCACGCTGAATCGCGCGCTCCGTGCCCGAACGACCTCGCCGTCCGTCTCGAGCGCGAACACGCGGTCGCCCTCGACGGAGAGGTTGCTCGCCCTCCACGTTCTCGTCTTGGGCCGGCCTGCGAACCGGCGCTTGCGCAGCGCCGAAAGCGTGGCCACGGTCTCGAACGCGGACATTCCCTCGCAGAGTGCGACCCCCAGCATGCCGTCGTCGTGTGAAACAGACATGTCGTAGCAGAGGGTTCCCCCGAAGTGAGGGTTCTTGAAGACTCCCAGATTCGTCACGCTGGCCATCTCGGGTTCTCCCCCGTCGATCGACAGCGCGCAGGTGACGTCGCGCCAGCTCGCGAGCGTCGTGACGACGGCGGCGGTGATGGCCGCGTCGACCGACACCGCGCGCGCTCCCCTGATGAGACGGCCCGGCTCGTTGAACCGCGCGTTGGCCTCGGCCGTGACGCCCGCGCTTGCGTTTACGAGAGAGTAGCGCGTGGCCGTCGAGCCGTCCGGCGCATCGTAGTCGATGCGAATGACGTCGCACGCCCTCGCGCCGTCGAAGTCTATCTTAACAGGCATCCCCTCCACCGTCGCGCTCTCGTCGAAGGGCTTGTGGAAGTCGTTGCTCGACCCGAGTCCGACCGCGCCGAGGACGGTCCGGTCATCCTCGGAAAGCCCCGCGTCCGCCGGCTCACCCTCGGGCAGTTCCATCATCGCGTTGACGAGCAGATTGACGGTCCCGTCCCCGCCGGCCGCCACGAACTTCCGCTCGCCCTGCCGCGCCAGTTCGGACAGCCGGTGGGACAGCTCGCCGGGCTCTGTCGTCTCCTCTACCTCGAAGTCTCCCAGGCGGCGCCTGAGCTCGGGCTCTACGCGCTTCCAGCGCTCGCGTCCCGTGCCGTATGTCGCCCCGGGATTGACGAAGACCCTGACGCCGCTCGAACTCGCGGGACTCACCCGGCGCGCCCTCCCGTCAGACCTGACCCCGCTCGGGCCTGAGCCTGAGCGCGAATTCGAACGCCATATAGAAGATGCCCGCGAAGCCGATCCACCCCGGCTTCAGCGCCAGCACGATCGCCAGGCAGAAGAAGACGAGCGCGCGCACGCCGTTCGCAATGGGCCCTCCGACCGCGCCCTCGTCTCGCGTGCGGTGGACGCTCACCTGAGCGTGCAGCTGCAGCGCGACCGCCGCGGCCAGCACGATCCAGGCGGAGAAACCACCGCCGACGAGCGCGACGACCCGCGCGGTGAGACCCGCCGCGACGAGGGCCGTGACGTCACCGTAGATGGCGTTGGCCTTCCAGCCGAAGACGACAGGGAACGTCCGATACCCCGTCTCGCGATCGGCCGAGATGTCCTTGAAGTAACCCATCACCACGAAGTTCGCATACCCCGCGAAGACGGCGACGACGGACAGACAGAAGGCCGGTGTGTGCAGGTCGCCGAAGCGGACGAGTTCGCCCAGCGAGTAGTCCCGGTCGACGAGCCTGCCCATTATCGGCAGCACCGCGACGATCCACGAGTTCCACGGCGGGCCGCCCCACCACCTGCGTTTGAACCAGGTGTAGGTCAGAAGCCCGACGACCGCGAGGAAGCCGGGCAGCAGGATCCAGGGATTGAGGTACGCGAGGATGAGCACGACGCCGGTGAGGCCGATCAGACTCACCCACAGGACCTGCGCCGTCGAGACCACTCCCCGCACGAGCGGGCGGTACGGCGCCGACAACGCGTCGGTGTCCTTCTGGAAGCAGTCGGTCAGCGCCTGCCCGAGGCCGTAGGACAAAAAGAGCGGGATGAACGCGAGCGCGACGCGCGATGCGGGAGGAGAATCGATGAACGCGAGGCCCACCATTCCGGCCGCGCCCGAGACGAAGAGCAGGTACGGACGCATGGTCACGATGTAGGACTTGAGGAAGCCCCAGCTGAGCAGGCGGTACCTTGTTTCACTCATTGCAGCACCCCCCCGAGGGTCAGATCAACCCAAGCCTGCCACCTACCAGCTTGAACTTCTCGAGCGCCGTCTCAAGCTCGTCGCTCCCCAGGCTGGCCATGATGCTCACGCGTATCAGCGAGCCCTCCCTGGTCACGGCGGGAGACACCACCGGGTTCACGATGACCCCTTCGTCCTCGAGGCCGCCGGCCATCAGGAAGGTCTGCTCCTCGTTGCCGATGAGGATCGGGATTATGGGCGTCACCGTCGGCTCGAGCCTGAACCCGGCGTCCGAGAGCCCCTCCCTGAGGAAGTCCGTGTTCTTCCGGAGCCTGTCCATGAGTTCCGGTTCCGCCTCGATCACTTCCAGACACGCGAGCACGGTGGCCATCGATGACGGCGGCGGACTCGCAGAGAAGATGAAGGGACGGGACCTCAGCTTCAGATAGGACACAACCTCTTGCGTCGACGCGGTGAAGCCGCCGATGGTACCGAGCGACTTGCTGAACGTGCCGCAGACGAAGTCGACCTGCCCTTCCATCCCGAAGTACTCGAGCGTCCCGCGACCGGTCGCGCCGATGGCCCCCGTCCCGTGCGCGTCGTCTATCATGATTGCCGCGTCGAAGCGGTCGGCGAGCTTCTTGATACCGGGAAGGTCGCCGACGGTGCCCTTCATGCTGAACACGCCGTCGGTCACGATGAGTTTGTCGCAGGATTCACCGCACTTCGACAGCTCGCTCTCGAGACTGGTCATGTCGTTGTGCTTGTAGACCCTCACCTCGGCGCCCGTCAGCCTGCAGCCCTCGACGATGCTCGCGTGGTTGAACTCGTCGCTCAGGACAACGTCGCCCTCCTCCGTCATCGCACTGATGGTGCCCATCATCGTCATGAAGCCGGTGCTGAAAACGACGGCGGCCTCCATCCCCTTGAACTCCGCGAGCTTTCGCTCGAGCCGGTTGTGAAGGCTGGTGGTGCCCGTGAGCACGCGGGAGCTGCACGCGCCTGTCCCGTATTCCCTCACGGCCTTCACGGTGGCCTCGACCACCTTCGGGTGCGTCGCTAATCCGAGGTAGTTGTTCGAACCGAGCATGATGAGCTTCCTGCCGCCCATCGACACGATGGGGCTGGCGGAAGGGTCAAGCTCGCGGAGATAGAAGAACTGGTTGGCGGCTTTGAGGGAATCGATCCGCGCATTGAACTCGCGGCACTTGTCGGAGAGAGCCATCGGTGTTCTCCCGTGAGAGCGGCGCAGTGGCCACAGGTTCAGTGATGGAACCTCAGCCCACGATACGGCGCGTTCCCATCCTCGTCAAGCCTTATCAGTTTCAGC
>JBDRTQ010000401.1:0-3250 GCA_043823885.1 Candidatus Eiseniibacteriota bacterium
GCAGACATCATCCTGACGTTCGCCATTCGCGAACTGGGATGGGGGAAGATAGATGGCTAGCGGCCGCGACGAGGCCAGGAAGCTTGCGGCGGAGTATTTCAGGCAGCTCGGCGAGACCGGGGAGACCGAGATCTACCTGTCCCCGGGCCACGCCGGCGCGCGCGTTGCGGCCTCGACCGTGACGGTCCCTGCGGCAGCGACACAGCGGGCCCCCGAGGCGCCCGCGGCCACGCAGCCCCCCGAGGTGCCCGCGGCCACGCAGCCCCCCGACGTCCCCGCACCCGAGATCATCAGCGTCAAGTTCGCGTTCTCGGCGGCCGCGACGACGGGCGACATGTTCTCCGGGTCCTCGGGGATCGAGGAGTGCGCGACGCTCGAGGAGGTCGCGGCCAGGTCGGTCGGCTGCCAGAACTGCGAGCTCGCTGGCGGCCGTACGAACGTGGTCTTCGGCACGGGCAACCCACGTGCGCGCCTGATGTTCATCGGCGAGGCGCCCGGACGCGACGAGGACGCTCAGGGCGTGCCGTTCGTCGGCAGGGCGGGACAGCTTCTCAACAAGATCCTCGAGGCCGCGGGAATCGAGCGCGATGACGTCTACATCGCGAACATCATCAAGTGCAGACCGCCGAACAACCGGACGCCACTGACGAACGAGATCGAGGCATGCATCCCGTATCTCGGCAGGCAGGTGGCGCTGATCGCCCCGAAGATCATCTGCACGCTGGGCCTTCCGGCGACGCAGACGCTGCTGGGCATCCGCGGTTCGATGGGGAGCCTGCGCGGCAAGGTGTACGTGGAAGGTGACGTCAAGGTCATACCGACGTACCATCCGGCGGCCGCCCTTCGGGACCCCAAGTACAAGCGGCCGATCTGGGACGACTTCCAGATGATCAAGCGGGAATACACGAGGACGTAGGACCGTCCTCCCTGAAGGGAGAAGACCGGATGGCACAGAGACCTCTCGGCTCGGCGGTCCTTCTGACGATCCTCTGCGCGGCGCTTCTTTCCGGCTGCTGCCCCAGCGGTCCCAAGGTGCTCAAGGGCCTCACCCTGCCGGTCGAAGAGCAGGCCGGCTGTAGTCTCATGGACGGGACGCAGGTGACCGACGGCCCGCTCGTTCCCATGGCGGCCAACCCGCTCTCGACTTCGGACTCGAGAAAGGTGAGCGCGATCGCGCCTCTGGTCACGGGCACGGGTGCTGGTGACGCGGTGGTCGGCGGGGTCAGAAGCGCCTACGCCGCCGTCTACGAGTGCGAGCCCGGGGGACCTCTGGTCCGCGTGTACGCGGTTCTGTTCAGCGTGCCGACAGGCTCCGCCAGGGCCGCGTTGCTGGAAGCGAATCCGGGCGGCGTGATGTACAAGGGGCAGCTGGCCGGAGTGGTACTTGCGGATGAAGATGCCTGCGAGTCGTGCTACGATGCCGTCATGACCCGTGCGGAGATGGTGCTGGGGAAGTGACTCCCATGCGAGTCCAGCGATCTGCGTCAGAACGGAAGGTGCGCATGAAGAAGGCTGAACCTGTTTGCCTGGTGATCCTGCTGCCGGTTCTCCTGTGTGCCGCGCTCGCGGGCTGTCAGACTGCCAGCGACGAGGTTCGATTCGAACTCCGGGTCAGCGAGGCCGTCGTCGAGGGGAACGTGCCCGAGACGGGTCCAGGGACGCAGGAACTGGCCGTCAAGGTCAGTTGGTCCGCGACGACCGGCGGGCTGGACGCTCACGTAACGAACCCCGCGGACACGACCGCCTCCATCCTCTGGGAGGACGCCACGTTCTCGTACGACTCCGGAGACCCGGAGCCTCTGGTCGCCACCGCGCCGCACGCGGGTCCGGAGCTGCCCCAGCCGCCAACCGTGATCCCCGCTCGCGGGCAGATGATCGTCGGGATGTTGCCGCGGTCTCACGCGGAATGGGAGTGGTCCACGAACCGGGCGATGGGCGGCTCGTGGCGTTCCTCGACCGGGCTCTTCGGTGTCTCGTTCACCACGGAACAGAGCGAGGCGGAGCGGCGGTCCCTTGCGGAAGCGACCGCAGGCAGGAAAGCGATGATCGAGATCCCCGTTCGGACAGGTAGCAGGGTGTTGACCTACATTTACGACGTCCGCGTTACGGGCGCAGAGGTGTACGCCTCGTACCATTAGCCAGCGTGTCGGAGGCGGGTATGGCAACTAAGGAGAGAACAGCACGAGAGACCGTTCGGTCGGCAGCGGCCGACCGGATCCCGCCCCAGGCCCTCGACGCCGAGGTAGCCGTTATCGGCGCGATGCTCCTCGACACGTCGGCCGTGGGGGCGGTCAGCGAGATCCTCGACGACAGCGCGTTCTACAAGGGCGCCCACAAGAAGATATTCCGGGCGATCATCGACCTCTTCACCAAGGAAGAGGCCGTCGATCTCGTCACTGTGACGCAGGAGCTCAAGCGGCAGAAGATGCTGGACGACGTGGGAGGGGCCGCGTACCTGTCGCAGGTTCTGGGGAGCGTCGCGACGACCGCGAACGTGCGGCACCACGCGAAGATCGTACTCGAGAAGGCGATCCTCCGCAGGCTGATACACGTCGCGACCGAGGTCGTGCAGGAAGCGTACGACGCGGGCAGCGAAGCGGCCGACATCCTCGACCGCGCCGAGCACGTCATCTTCGAGATCGCTCAGCAGCGCGTCCACCGCGATTTCGTGCCAATGCGGGAGATCCTCAAGCACAGCTTCGAGGTGATCCAGGAACTCTACGACAAGAAGCAGCACGTCACGGGCATTGCGTCCGGGTTCGACGACCTCGACGCGCTGACGTCGGGTTTCCAGAAGTCCGACCTGGTGGTCATCGCCGGGAGGCCGTCGATGGGGAAGACGGCGTTCGCTCTCAACATCGCCGCCCACGCGTCCATCGACGGCGGCACGCCGACGGCCATCTTCAGTCTTGAGATGGGGAAGGAGCAGCTGGTCCAGCGCATGCTTTGCTGCGAGGCTCACGTCGACGCACACAAGCTCAGGACCGGCTACCTTGCCGACAAGCACTGGTCAAGCCTGACGACGGCGGCCGGACTCCTGTCCGAGTCGGCCATCTACATCGACGACACGCCGTCGATGAACGTGCTCGAAATGCGCTCGAAGGCGAGACGCCTCAAGGCCGAGGCAGACATCGGACTCGTCATCGTCGACTACCTGCAGCTGATGCGGGGGCTGGGTCGACCCCAGAACCGGCAACAGGAGATATCCGAGATCTCGCGTTCGCTCAAGGCGCTCGCGAAGGAACTCGAA
>JBDRTQ010000402.1:0-2044 GCA_043823885.1 Candidatus Eiseniibacteriota bacterium
AGATCAAACATCGTAGGGAGGAGACTAAGCGGCTGAGGTCTCAGCTGCGGGTGCGTCGGATGTTAGTCGAGACCAGGACGAGGTCGATCAACACGGTCCGCGGGATCCTGAGGTCGTTCGGCTACAAGTTGGCGAAGGGCACGACGAGTTGTTTTGTGGGCAGGCTTCAGGCAACCGAGCTCCCGGACGAGCTGCGAGGGATCGTCGGGCCTTTGGCAAGCTTACTGGAGGAGCTCAACCAACGGATCTTCGAGATCGAGAAGGAGCTGACGCTGCGGTTCTGGGATGATCCGGCGATTCGACTGCTGACCGACATCCCCGGGATCGGCTTCATCACTGCAGAGCCCGACGGAACGCGGACACGAATTCGAGCGAATGCGGACAGCATTTCGACGGAATGCGGACAGCAATTCGAGCGAACGCGGACACTTTGGCAGTTTCGTCGTTACGGTGTCCGCAATCGTCGTTACGGTGTCCACGATCGTCGGAATCGCGGTGTGAGGTGAGCTGAGCAGAGATCCTGAACAGGCAATCTTGCCGCCTGGAGAGGAGGCAGGATGCCAGGAAGAAGGATCGAGATGCGGAAGCTCAAGGAAGTGCTGCGGCTTCATCTGACGGCGAGGCTGAGCAATCGGAAGATCGCGCTGGTGACAGGCGTGGGGAAGTCGGCGATCAGCAAACATGTGCGTCGAGCGCGGAAGCTGGGACTCGACTGGGGCCGGATCGAGGCGATGGACGAGGAGGCGATCAGCGCGTTGCTGTACGCGCCGCCGACCGAGCCGGGGCCGGCCGACCTGGTCGAGCCCGACTGGGACGAGGTTTCCCGGGAGCTGCGTCGGAAGAAGCGTGTGACCAAGCTCCTGCTGTGGCAGGAGTACAAGGAGGAGTACGGGGACAGGGCCTACAGCTACAGCCGGTTCTGCGAGCTTTACGCGGGCTGGAAGGGCAACATCGAGCCGGTCATGCGGTTCGAGCACGCGGCCGGTGAGAAGTGTTTCGTGGACTACGCCGGGCAGACGCTCGACGTGGTCGACCCAGAGACCGGAGAGGTGCGGCAAGCACAGGTCTTCGTCGCCACCCTCGGTGCGAGTAACTACACCTTCGTCGATATCACGTGGACGCAGCAGTCGTCGGACTTTTTGGCTTCGCATCAGCGGGCAGTGGGGTTTTTCGGCGGCGTGGCGCGGATTTTCGTGCTCGACAATCTGAAGTCCGGGGTGACCAGGCCGGACTGGTACGAACCGCTGATGAACCGTTCGTACGAGGATCTCTTGAGCCACCTGAATGCGGTGGCGATCCCGGGTCGGGTGAGGAAGTCGCGCGACAAGGCCAAGGTGGAGAACGGCGTATTGCAGGTCGAGCGATGGGTGCTGGCGCCCCTGCGGAACCAGCTGCTGATCGGCCTCAACGGTGCGCGGACCGCCGTCATGGAGCAACTCGACAAGCTCAACGACCGACCGTTCCAGAAGATGGCCGGGAGCCGTTCGAGCGTTTTCGAGGAGCTGGACAAGCCGGCGCTGCAGCCCCTGCCGTCGAACCGCTGGGTGAAGGCCGAATGGAAGAAGCTGAAGGCCCACATCGACTACCACGTGGATGTCGACCGCTACTACTTCAGCGTGCCCTACCAGTACATCGGCAAGACCCTGGACGTGAAGGTCACTCCCAGGCTGGTCGAGATCTTCTGCAACGGGCGCCCAATCGCATCTCACGCGCGCAGCAGCAAACGGTACACGACCAGGCCCGAGCACATGCCGAGCTCGCATCGCGAGTACCGGAGGTGGAACCCGCCGCGGGTCGTGTGCAGGGCCAAGCAGATCGGACCTCATGTCAGTCAGTTGGTCGACCGCCTGCTGTCGGAGAAGATCCACCCGGAGCAGGGATACCGGCCGTGCCTCGGAATCGTGCGGCTTGCCGACAAGTACGGGGAAGGCCGCCTCGAGGCGGCCTGCAAGCGGGCGTTGGTCTACTCGGCGGTGAGCTACAAGAGCGTGAAGTCGATCCTCGAAAAGGGGCTCGACCGGGTGGCGGAGATGCCAACGAACCG
>JBDRTQ010000403.1:0-2797 GCA_043823885.1 Candidatus Eiseniibacteriota bacterium
GCGATCATTATGCCCCAGCCAACAAGCTTGTTGTTCGTGAAGACCTGCGTGGAGAGAGCAAGCGCAGCCATCGCGAACATCAAGGGAACCTGAAGCAGGAGCACCCACCTGAGGTAGAGCCCGATCTCGAAATCGAAGTACCCCTTGGACGCCTGGTAGATGATCGTCGCCAGCACCGCCGCCGAGAGCGCCAGAACCTGGACCACGAGCAGGGCAGACATCTTGGAGGCGACGGGCAACCAGTCCGGAACGGGAAGAGTGCCGTGGATCTCGTGCAGCGAGGCCTGTCGTTCCCTCCACACGACCTGTGCAGCGTAGATCAGAAGGAAGATGAAGAGGAACAGGGAGAAGCTACCCTCCATGTTCGCGATCATTATGCGAGTCAGCGGGTAGCTCGCCGTCCCTCCGAAGTCGCCGAAGAGGCTGCCGGCGAGGTTGAAGAGCCCGAAGCAGATGATTACGATGAACGGGATGCTCCTGACGATACCGACGACCTCAGCGCGCGTCTGGTGAAGAAGCTGTGCGAGCCTTGCGCGCGTCGAGAAGCTGAGCGTCACCGAGGGGATCGGCCGCGAGAGCGCGTCGGCGCCTGACTCGACAGTTTCGCGCGCGACAACGGCCTTGCGGCGCCGCGACGCCTTCTCTCCTACCGTCATGCGGAACCGCGCCCACGTGAACGCGAGGAGTCCCGCACCGAGCCCCGTCCACAGGAGCCGATTGGCGATAAGGCGGCCGGTCAGAGGCGGGAGGAGCGTGTTCTTCTCTACTACCGTCCAGTAGCGCGTCGCGAGGTCCAGCGTGGTCTTTCCGAACGGGTCGAGCAGCGACGCCTGCAGAGTCGTGTCGAGGTCACCTGAAATCGCCTGCGACACTGCCCAGAACGTGAGGAACGCGATCATTGCGACGTAGGTGTAGACCACCTTGCGCGTAAGTGTGGCGAACGCGAAGAGCAGTGCGCCCGCGAAGAAGAGGTTCGGAATGACAAAGACGCCCACCGCGAAGAGGTAGGGCATCGGGTTGAACGCCTGGATGCGCTCCGGGTCGAGCCATGGCATCTTCGCCGCGAGCGCGATTCCCAGCGCCGCGATGCAGACCGTGAACATCGCCGCGACGATCGACCCGAGGAACCGCCCCATCAGGTATGAGCCCTTGCTGACCGGAGTGCTGAAGAAGAACTCACTCGTGCGGTACTCGTAGTCGCGGTTGACCGCGGTGGCCACGAAACCCGTCAACGCGAGCATTCCCAGCACGCTCATCATCGCCAGAAGCCGCACGATCTCGAACGGTGAGTTCCTGGCGGCGTTTCCTATGCTGCCGCCCATCTGGACGCTGTCGGAGGCGATGGCGGAGAAGACCATCAGGAAGAACATCGCCGTGAAGATGTAGACCACGGGGCGCCGGAACCGGTAGGTGAGTTCGAACTTGAGAATGTCCCAGAACATCCCGTTCACCTCCCCCCGCCAGAGGCCGTGCCGGTCGTGTGGCCGCCGGCGGACTCGATGGACGAGTTGGCGGCGCCGGTCCGCCCGGCCGTCCCTGACCCGTTCCGCCCGTTGGCGCGAGTGAGCGTGATGAAGTAGACGTCTTCGAGGTCGGGGTCGGCGCCGTCGAACGACGGGTCCGGCCTCCCGTCGGCGAGCACGTGGATGATGGTCCGGCCTCCGCGCAGTCGCTTGGAGACGACTCTGTGGTCGCGCTCGTAGTCGGGCAGCTCGGACTTGTCTATGGTCTTCTTCCAGGTCCTGCCGCGGATGCCCTCGATGGCTTCCTGGGGCGCACCGGTTCGCAGGACTTGCCCGTCTCTGATAATGGCCATCGAGTTGCAGACCTCGGCGACGTCGTCCACGATGTGAGTCGACAGGATGACGATGATGTTCTCGCCGATCTCGGAAAGGAGGTTGAGAAAGCGGTTGCGCTCCTCGGGGTCGAGGCCCGCTGTCGGTTCGTCGACTATGACGAGCTTGGGGTCGCCCAGCAACGCCTGCGCGATCCCGAAGCGCTGCCTCATGCCGCCGGAGAACCCTCCGAGCTTCTTCTTACGGTCGTTCCAGAGGTTCGTCCGCTGGAGCATCGCCTCGACGACTTCCTTCCGCTCACGCGGGTTCGTCATGCCCTTCAGGGTCGCGATGTGCGTGAGCAGCGTCTCCGCCGTCAGGTTCGGGTAGACGCCGAACTCCTGCGGCAGGTAGCCGAGCACGCGTCTGACCGACTCCTTGTCCGCAAGCACGTCGATGTCGCCCAGATGCGCGGAGCCGGCGTCCGGCTCCTGCAGTGTGGCGATGGTCCGCATGAGCGTCGTCTTGCCCGACCCGTTGGGCCCGACCAGCCCGAACATGCCCGTCGGGATGGTCAGCGAGACCCCGTCGAGCGCCCGGACGCCGTTCGAGTACGTCTTCGAGATGTTCTCTATTCGGAGTTCCATGCCTGCTCCCTCTCTGTTGTGGATGCCCCCGGCACGACGTGCCGACATGAGGAAACGCGGCGGGGCCGGTCAGCCCCATCGCGCCGCGCACATGTGAGACACCCCCAACCGGACTGAGGTTTTGGTCAGTTACGGGCCGGCGGCTGCAGCCGATCCACTGCGAGAGGCCGGGCCGGATGGCCAGATACTGATTGCACGTCAGGTCACGGGAGTGATATACGGAAGGAGGGTCAGAAACAGCCAGTGAGCGTGGTCACCCCCGACCCCTGACAGGAGGCTGAGGATGATGAGAACTGCGATTGCCATGCTGGTGCTTTCCGTCATGCTCGCGGTCGCGCGTGCAGGAGATATTCCTGACCTCTTCCCCGAGGTGCC
>JBDRTQ010000404.1:0-3306 GCA_043823885.1 Candidatus Eiseniibacteriota bacterium
GGATCGACGACGGGGACCTCATCGAAGAGCTGTCGAGCGACTACTTCTTCGTGTGCCCTCCGGTCAGGGACTACCACGTGAAGGTCAGTGACCAGGATCTGGCACAGCTGCCTGAGCGTCTCGTCGTGGGGAGATTCGCAAGGCACATGAAATCAAGGCTCGAGGAGGCTCAGAGCGAGGAGGAGCGTCAGGAGATCGAGGATGCACTCCAGCTTGGTGTCGCGCTCCTCCAGGGAAAGGACGTCATAGGATGAGAATCCGACGCCTGAGACTGGTCAACTTCAAGCGCTTCGCCGATCATGAGATCGTGCTGGAGCCCGGACTCAATCTCGTCGTTGGGCCGAACGAGGCGGGCAAGAGCAGCATCGCCGAGGCTCTCTCGACAGTGCTGTTCGCGGACCCGGCCTCCAGAACGGAATCGGTGAGATCTCTCGAGCGGTGGGGCGGAACCGGCGGGATGCGGCTCGAGCTGGACTTCGAACAGGGTACGGACAGCTACAGGCTCACGAAGGACTTCGGCTCCGGGCTGTCGGAACTGGCCCGACGCACCGAAGGCGACGTCATCACGGACCGCGCGGAGATCGACCAGATCGTCGCCGGTCTGGTGGGCTTCGACACGCGCGAGGCCTTCGAGTCGATAGCCTCGGTGTACCAGGACGACCTCGCTTCGCTCGAAGGACGAGGAGGAGAGGCTCGCCGCGGCGCCCTCGTGCCGTTGATCGAGCGGAAGATGACGAGCTCGAGCGGCAGGGTGGACGCCACGCGCGTCGTCGACACCATCGGGCAGAGGATGGAGCGTCTCAGAGCGGGAATGGACCGTCCGGCGAAGCACCACGGGCCGCTCAAGCGGCTGGTCGACCGCCGCGATGAGCTGCAGCCGAGAGCCGCCATGATCCGGAGGCGTTGGGACGAAACTCAGAGGATCAGGAGTGAACTGGCGCGGAGCAATGAGGAAATCGCGGCGGCCGCGAAGGAACTCGCGTACGTCGACGAGGTATTCCTCAACGAGGAAACCAGAAGAGGGCAGAAGGAGGAACTCAAGCGTCTGAGGGGCTCGTTCGACGAACGGGCCGCGAAGATCGGCCGCATTCGAAAACTGCGCGGCGACGTGGCCGACGCCTGGGACGCACTGGTCCAGGGGTCGCGCGAGCAGGAGAAGGAGGCGATATCCGCCAAGGCCGCTCTGGACGCGCTGGACGACAGGGTCGAGACACTGAGAAGCCTCGTTCCCGGGCAGAAGAGCCCGCAGGAGCTGAGGCCGGGCCTCCCGGTCGCGATCATCGGCGCGGTGGCGGTCGCTCTCGTTGCGGTCCCGCTGTTCATCGAGATGGCAGAGATGGTCAAGTGGGGTCTGATAGCGGGTGGCGTCGGGCTGGGCACGTGGTCACTCTTCCTGCTGCGCAAGGCGACCCGCATATGGAGCGCCGCTGAGGAGAGCAGGGGAGTCCTCCAGGAGCGGAAGAAGCGCGAGACGGTACTGAGCGCGGCGCTTATGAAGCTCGGCATACGCACATACGGAGGCCTGGAAGAATACGCAGCGGCGCAGGACGAGGCCAGGCGGAACGTCGATGTCTGGAACGCGACGCTCTACGAGGTCTGCGAGGGGATCGACCCTGAGACCGTGGAGAGGGAGCTTCAGACCGAGACGGCGTCTCTGGAGAGCCGCATCCTCGAAATGGAGGGTGGCGCGCGTGCGGTCGCATCAGGCGGTTCGGTGGTGACGGCGGTCGACGTCGCGAAACTCCGCGCCGAGCGCGAGGAACTCTCGGACCGTGTCAGCGAACTCAGGGACAGCATCAAGCATCGTGAGGCTCAGCTCGAGGGCATGGAGGTCGACGAGACACTCCCTGACATCGAGGCGGAGATAGAGCGCGTCACCAGCGAGATCACGGGTCTCGAAAGGCACATCAGAATACTCGAACTCACGAGAGACTCGCTGATGAGGGCGATGGCGAGCGCCAACGAGGAGGCGGCAACGGTGCTCGAACCGATCGTCAATCGCGTGCTCTCGCGGTCCACGCTGGGCCGCTACTCGCGGGTCATTATGGGCAACGACCTCGAGCTCTCCGTTTCGACGCCGTCGGGCACGCCGTCCGCCCCGACGAGTCTGAAGCCGGCGAATCTGAGCAAGGGAACGCTTGACCAGCTGTACTTCGCCGTCCGGTTCGCGCTCCTGGAATTCCTTTCCCCCGGAGACGGCTCACCGCTTATACTCGACGATGCGCTCGTGCACTGGGATCCGAACAGGCGCTCCGCCACGCTGGAGCTTCTGGACGAGATCTCGGCGAAGAGGCAGGTTCTGCTCTTCACCTGCGAGGGCTACGGGAGCGAGTTCGCGGATTCGCTCGTGTTGCTCCCAGGGGCGTAGAGTCGAGCGCGCTCGACCCACTCAGTCCGCACGGGCACCCGCGCTTCCGTAGACCGGAGGCGGGGGCGCGTGCGTACATCACGGGAGCGCGCATGAAGCGAGAACGCTGTCCTCAGTGCGGGGCACGGCTCGAGGTCAAGCGGTCCGGCCCGCGACGACATTCCCCGACCGCCGTTCTGGCCTGGACGTCCCTCGCCCTTCTCGTTGTCTGGGGTCTTCTCAGGTCTCTCGACTACAGCACCGTTCGTGTGTCGGTCTACGGGGGAGTCGCCAGGGGCGCCGAGGCGTTCCTGCACCCCGCCTGGGCCGCGATCCTCGCGATGCTTGCGGTGTGTCTCTTCCTGGCATCCAGAAGACGTGCGACGCCATCGGCGGATGCGGCGGCCGTTGCGCCCGCCGTGCAGTTCAGGGCCGAGCCGCGCGGAATGATCTCGGTTGTCGTTGAGGGGTCAAGAGACGCCGTGGCGGGAGATCGCGTGATCGAACGGGACCTCGCCGCCGAGGAGCGCGTCGTCGAGGCCTTCCACGCGCTGGCACGGAGGACCGCGGCCTTCGCCGGAACCGGCGGAAGCGGCGGGTGGAGCCGCACACAGATAGAGGACGCCCGGAGAGAGATCTACGCATTGGGTGTGACTATAGGAAGCGAACTGCTCGGTGGCACCAGCCAGGTGGCGGACTCGTTGATCGACCTGCCCGGCGATCACCTGCAGCTCGGGGTCCAGCGGGAGCTGTCCGGCATTCCCTGGGAGCTGATGGTCGCACGCAGGGGAGGGGCACACCTCTGGCAACTCTTCTCGGTCACGCGCCAGCTGCGTGATGTGGCGGGTGTGGGGCCGGTCGCGCGGAGATCGGGCGGACCCTGTCGTCTTCTTCTCCTCGCCAACCCGGAGGCCGGCGTACCGGGCAGTGACCTTCCCGCCGCGGAGCGCGAGGCCGCT
>JBDRTQ010000405.1:0-5812 GCA_043823885.1 Candidatus Eiseniibacteriota bacterium
TACATACAGGAGATCAGACGTCCCCGCGCGGTCTACATTGTGACGTCGACGCGCGAATGGAAGCGCCCGATAGAGCTGGCCGAGTTCGAGTTTCGCATTCCCGCCGGACTGGACAGCGTGAGCCTGTCCTTCGAGCCCGACCGACGCACGGTCGAAGGCGACACGATCGTCTACTACATGAGACACACCGAGTTCATGCCCGACGCCGACCTGGTGGTGACGTGGAAGGAATAGGGTGAGTGCGGCAGCGGACGGAGGAGCGGACAGAGAAGAAGCCCGGCGGCGTGGCCTCGCCCCCGGGCTTCGTTCGTGAGTCGCTCTCTTCGCGGCCGACCTGACGCTAGAGCAGGCTCGACTGATCCCTCTTGTTCTTCTTGTCCTGCTTCTTCTGCTTCTTCTCTTTCTTGGACAGAACCGCCTTCTTCTTGTCCTGGTGTCCGACTCTCTCTTTGCGGCACATGTTGTCACCTACCCTTCGCTACAGGTCGAATCCGGGATTCACGGTCCTGCTCGCGCCCGGCACGCCGGATATCTCCACGTCGTAAGTTCTGTTGGTCAGCAGTCTCCCGTCCTCATGGAACACGTAGAGCGTCAGAGTCTCGTAGTAGCCGTCGGACGCCGGGTACGGGATGAACCCTCGCACCAGCTGCCTGTCGCGGTAGAGCAGGTGCGTGCCGTCAGTGTAATCCTCAGGGAGCGCGCCGTCCATCACGGTGTTCCACGGATAGATCCCCGTAATCAGGGAACCGGAATTCGTGGACTTGGCGATGAGAAAGACGTACCCCCTGGCGCGCTCGTATGAACCCGCCGGGTTCGTGAAATCGAGTGCAACCTGCAGACCCCTCTCGGGGACCGTGCGCCACTCGTACGTCATCCCACCGAGAACGACCTGCGGCTTGGCGTCGGTGTCGTTGCTCCGCTCCTCCACAACGCCGCGCGACCTGGCCGCGGCTGCGGCCTCCTCGTCCAGCGGTTCCGGTTCGGGCCTGGATTCTGACTCGACGGCGGACTCGTCGGAACCCGTGCAGCCGGTGAACATCAGACATCCCAGGAGGACAACCATCAGCGCTACAACGAATCTGCTCATGACTTCGGCCCTCGATCCATTGGTCCGTACCGCGAGACCCATCCACGTCATCCGACCCGCGCCTACTGCGACGGGGTGCGGACGGTCTCTCCGCCCACGGTGTATTCCATGACCCTGATGCCGAGTCTGTTGAAGACCCTCAGGATACCTAGAGAGAGCTCGGCTACGCGGCCGCCGGGGATCGCGCTCTCGGCAAGTTTGATGTGAGTCGCGTCAACGCTGCCCGACCCGATGGTGGGGTCGAGAGCGTACCAAGCCTCGCCGGTCCACACTTCGACCCACATGTGGTAGGCGAATTCACCCTGCGAGTGGACGACGCCTGACACGACCTTGGTAGGGATCGCGACGGCGCGTGTCATCGCCGCCATGAGGATGGCGTGCTCGCTGCAGTCCCCGCTCATCCGCTCGAGCACCTCTCTGGCCGAGGCGAACGCCACGCCCATTCCCTTGTCCTCAACGGCTTCGAAGACCCAGCGCTCGATCTGCGTCGCGCCCTTCCACGTATCCTGCTCCGAGCCCCACACCTGCTTGGCGGCCGTGCCCAGCAGCCGTGGATACCAGGTCTGCATCATCGGATTCCCGTCAAGGTAGTCCTTCATCGGAGTGCTCCTGACCGGGAACTGTATCGTCGTCCCGGGCGCCGGGACCTCGCGCGAGACCCTCAGTAGAACGCCGCGCTCGGTGGAACCCTCTACGCGCTGCCTGAGATCCTCGTTCAGGAACTCCGAGATGTCCTCGCCCTCGACCCAGATCTCATAGAGAGCCTCGTCCACCCCGCGTGGCGTTCGTATTGCAACGTTTGTCGGGACCGTCGAGACAGCGAGAATGTCCGCCGCTTCCCTTTCTCTGAGCGCCGCGTCGCTCGTCGTCCGCTCGCGCGCAGTCTCGATCTCCGGCATCTCCTCACGCCAGAGGCTACCGTCGCTGCTTCTCCACTCGATGAACTCCATACCCGCGTAGAGATCTGACGTCAACACGAGCCTGGTGACGTCCCTGGACTCACCGAGGACGTCGAGCTTCTCGGGACCGACGACGCGCACCATATAGGTTGTGATCTCCTCAAAGTCAGGATCGAACGTCCGGAACGAGTACTCGTTGCCGGGCACGAACCCCTGCGAGACGTGCAGAGCCTCGATCGCATGTGGGAACATTACGTCGCCGTCGTGTGTCACCGTACTGAACGTGGCTTCCCTGCCGTCAGACTTGCGCAGTCGCAGTCTGTCCGATCCCACGGTCACTTCGAGCTCGATCGTCGCCACCGCCATCTTCCTGGTTTGACGGTAGCTCACGGGTTGACCGTCCGCGGACTCAATCCACTGATCGAGCCCCTTGACCGCGACGAGATCCGCGCCGCGCCTCATCGTGAAGTCGGACTCGAGCGTCGTCGTTACCTGCCCATCCTCACCACTCACCGCGGTCTCGTGCATGTAGCCCATGGCCGCGCCTGCGAGCGTGGCCTCGAACCAGACGTCGCTCAGGTTCTCAGCAGGCGCCGGCGAAGCCAGCAGTACGGCCGCGAGAGCGAGCGCGGCGGGCGCCATTCTCATCCACGTGTTCAAGGAGCTTCCTCCGTCGAAGCGGCCGAGTTGGAATTCTCAACGCTTGATGTGTGCTTCGCTCACGACTTCTTCTGCGCCTCGAGTTCTTCCAGACGCTGCTCCAGAGCCGCCTTCTGGGAACGCAGGTGTTCCAGCTCGATCCAGAGCCTGTTGACCTCGCGTCTCAGGTCGCTGGTCTCTTCCATCTGGAGTTCCGTCAGACCCGCCTTGTACATTTCCTCGGCGTTCAATATGTCCTGGTCGAGATCGGAGATATCTCTCCTGATGAGATCGGGGTCGTTGGGAACCTCCGAGCCCGTGGTTCCGGCACACCCGCTCACAGCAATGATACACACTGCTGCGAGCAAGAAAACGGCCACTGTCACGGCCCGTCGAGTCATGTTGCCTCCTAGTCAGCCGGCCCCGGACCGCGCACCCGGCGCGCGCAGTTGAACCGGCAATCAGCTGACCTCAGCAGGTCAGCGGGCATGGAACTTGTTATCATCATTCTAGGGGGCAGCCCGAAGCAGTGTCAACCCCCTCTTGCCGACGGGCAAGGCGGCCGGATGAGCGGCACGGTCGTCGCGACTCGCGCACATCGCAACATCGGAGTGCACGACCGGATGCCCGCGCAGGCCAGATTCTTGACAGCGGCGCATTGCCGTGTCACAATTGTGACGAGGAAGAACGCAGCTCATTCGATGCGGGACGTCGACGCCCGGTCGCACACAGGAACCACAAATGCACAGCTGGTACGAACTCGAGCCTGAGATTGCGCGCATTGCGGCGCGCCTGACGCCTGATGAGATGCTGCAGCAGGATCTCGCCCAGGAGATGCGCATCGACATCTGGCGGGCTCCCGAGGGGAAGCCCAAAGGGTGGTATCTCTCCAGTGCCAGGTGGCAGGCTCTGAAGTTCATGACCCGGACGGCCATCGACTGCCCTGACGGCGATCTCGACCGCCAGGTGATCCTCTACGGCGCTCTGGGCGACGTGGACCCCGAGGTACTGCGGTATGTGCCGGCCGAGTGGCACGAGATACTGCTGTCGTCCCCCATCGACATGGTTCAGGAGACCCTCGCCCTGTCCGTCGAGGTCAACGACACGATCGCCCACCTGACGGCACGGCAGCAGGAAATCCTGTATGCTATAGCGCAGGGCTTCACTCAGAAGGAAGTCGCTGAGGCGCTGAACGTGTCGAGAAGGACGATCGCGACCGAGCTGGCCCGGATCAGGGCTGCATTCCGCGAGATAGAGGACTCCCTCTACCCGACCGCCTAGGCCCTTCCCGGGCCGCACGGAGGGCAGGACGGCGCTCCTGGGGAAAAAAGGTCCCCCCGTGCGAGAAAAGACTGCGCATCACACGGGGGAACCCGGTATTAACAGTATGAAGGGGCGATAAGCCCCTCTTTTCTTTTCCCAAGGCTGGCCCCTGACGGGTCGGCTTTCTTGCGTGGGGGTCGGCCCCATGCGTGGGGCTAGCCCTGCCCGCCGGAGGACACTCCCCCACCCCAGATCTCCGACAGCGCCGCGCGCTCGTCGTCCGCCAGCTCAACGCCGGGTCCCCGACCGTTCCCTCCGTCCCTCGGACGCTCCTCGCGAACGAACAACGACACCACTGAGTTCAGTGCGCGCTCGAGGGACACGCGGTCCGACACCACTATCGGGTTCACGAGACCGTCGCCCGGCGACACCGTGAAGCTGCCGGGAGAGACGGACACCTCGGCCAGCCGCCGGTCACCGATGTTGAAGGAGATCCCGGCGTCGGATTCCGTCATGGCGATGCGGCCGTCCAACCCGTCGACGCCCGACCTGAAGAGCGCCAGGAGCGCCCGCACGGCGTCCGACTCTATGACGTTCCGCGGGCGCGATTCTCTAACGGACATGTCGTCGGTCCGTCGCGCTACCGATGTGCTGACGCGCTCGCTCACCGCTGGAGTTACATCCTCCAGCAGAACCTCCGCGGCGCCCTCTATTAGGAAGTACTCCGCCCGAACGAGCCGCACCGGCACGCCGGGCATTGCGCCGACTGCCTCCACGACCGACGCGGGAAATCGTGGTCCGACGAACACGAACACGGGGTCCTCGACGCGGACCACACCTTCGCTCGTGTAGGCCTTGAGAAACAGGCGGCGGACCTGTTCGAACCACCGCATGTGCTCGAAGATACGGGTGGGGATCGCGCCGGCGCCCTCCAGAACGACGTCGACGAAAACCGGTCGTCCGTCGTCGTCGACCAGCAGAAGATCGACGCCGGTCGGCCCCTGCACGTCGGCATCCACCACGCGAGCGCCGGGATACAGGCTGTCTGCAGACCCAGCCAGAACTCTCCTCAGCTGTGCCGGCTCCGGCAGTGGGACTCTCTCGATTCTCGCAGCCATGGTCAGTCCTCCCTGCGGTCCCGCGGGCGCGTTCCTTCTCCCAACGGACCGCCAATACTCGTCAATTCCAGCGCACTCGATGCGATCCGTCGCAGCGACAGGGCCGTCGCGGTGTCGGGACGCGATGCGACTATCGCTCCCCTCTCCCGCTGCTCCGCGCCGAGTCCAGGCTCATGAAGGACAGCGCCGGCAAGGTACAGTTCCATAGACAACAGACGCTCCGCGGCGGCCTTCATCTTCGCGTGAAAGGCCACGGCGTATTCTTCGTTCGAGGCGCGGTTGACCACCAGGGCAGCCGAATCGACGCCGCACTCACGCCTCAGGGCTCTCAGGGCGCCGTACGCGCTCTCGAAGCCCGGCCGCCCGGGTCGCGCCGCCACGATGAACGCGGACGCGTGCGCGGCGAGGCGAGTGAGGAGCGCGGTCCGCGACGTCGGGACGTCGACGACAGCGAAGTCCAGTGGCTCGCGGCCGAATTCCGGCACGTCGGAGTAGATGACCCCTGCTGCGCCCAGCGCACCGTCGGCGCTCCCGACATCGATCGACCAATCCGTGACGACTACGCCTGCATCAGTCATGATGTTCGGAGCGGCGGTGGCGCCGCCTGTCAGCGGAGACAGATAGTGCCATGAGGGAAGCCCGAAGAAGTAGCGCGCGTTGGGTATGCGGGGGTCGGCATCGAATACGGCGACGCGGCCGAACGGCACGAGCGCAGTTGCCAGGTTGACCGCGACGGTCGACTTGCCCGGTGCGTCGTCGCCACCCGTCACGACGAAGAGCCTCGTCAGGCGCAGATCCGCCTCCGG
>JBDRTQ010000406.1:0-6169 GCA_043823885.1 Candidatus Eiseniibacteriota bacterium
CGACTCGGTCATCCTGACCCGAGTAGGTGAAGGTGCCGGTGACCTGCAGCGGCACCGCCACTTCTTTGATGGTGGTCGACTTGGATTGGATCTCCGAAGAATCTAGCGACGCGCCCGGGCCGCCTCGCGCGAGGCGCTGACGGTGAGCGACGCGTCGTCCCGCTCTCCTCTCGAGAGGAGCGAATCGCCCACGGCGGCGATGACCGCGCCGTTGTCGGTGCATAGGTTCTTGGGCGGCACGACGGCCACGAGGCCGAGCCGGGCCGCTTCGTCAGCGAACCGTGCCCTCAGGGGACCGTTGGCGGCCACGCCCCCGCCGAGGCAGACCGACTGCACGTCGTGAGCCTCGGCGGCCCACATCGCCTTGGTGACGAGTGCGTCGACGACTGCCTCCTGGAAGCTCGCGAGGAAATCGGCGAGTTCGTCGCCCGTAGGTATCTGCTCGAGTTTGTCGATGCGGTATCTGACCGCCGTCTTGACGCCCGAGAAACTGAAGTCGAGGTTACCGCGCTGCATCATCGCCCTGGGGAAATCGATTGCGGACGGGTTGCCTCCCGCGGCGAGCCTCTCGATGACCGGCCCGGCGGGGTACGACAGCCCCAGGAGCTTCCCCACCTTGTCGAACGCCTCACCCGATGCGTCGTCGCGCGTTCGCCCGAGCGTGCGGTAGCGCCCCCAGTCCTCGACCAGTATCAGTTCCGTGTGGCCGCCCGACACGACCAGACAAACGGTGGGAAGCGGGATGTCCGGCTCGGCCAGCCGGACGGCGAACACGTGCCCCTCGATGTGGTCGACCCCGACCACGGGGATGTCGAGCGAGTATGCGAGCGCCTTTGCGAACGAGACCCCGACCAGGAGACACCCGACGAGACCCGGGCGGCTCGTGACGGCGATGCCGGTAAGACCGTCGTAGCCGATGCCGGCCTCAGAGAGCGCTTCCTCAACGACGGGCTGAACGGTGCGGATGTGCGCGCGAGAGGCGTACTCCGGCACGACGCCGCCGAACTCTGAGTGGATGAGCTGGGAAGCGACGACGTTCGAGAGAATCGAGCGGCCGTCCGAGAGAACGGCCGCCGCGGTCTCGTCACACGATGTGTCGATGCCAAGGACTATCATGTCGTGAGCCGGTCGGCCCCCTACCGCAGCGTGACGGTGACTCTCGCGGGAGTCACACCCTGAACCTCTATTCCCTCCGGAACACGAACCTCGGGGACGAGCTCGTGCGTTCCCCTCGGGAGTCCCATCGCGTCAACCAGGACCTCGACGCCCGAGGCGGTCAGCGATGCCACCAGATGGTCCGGACCGGACAGAGTCAGCTCGACCGTCGCCGGGACCACCGTCGCCTTTCCGAACCCGGGCTCGTGCTCGAACAGCGTGGGTACGTCCGGAAGCGTCGCCACCCTTGTCCCCTCGATGTCGACGATAACTCGGACCTCCTTGGGCACGGCGTGCAGGTTCCATCGCTCTTCGAACCCGACGCGGCGGGGCGCGTCGACGCGGGTGCGCCGGCCCTCGATACTGAGAGGCGCCGTGCCGACCGACGCGAGTTCGGACACGATCCGGGCGGGCCCGAACACGAACACTGAATCGGGCAGGCTGCGTCTCCTGCCAAGAACGAAGTAGCCTTCGGCGGGTACGCCTTCCACCTCCGGCGACACGGCGACACGGTCGTTGACGAGCACGTCTATCTCGAGGTCGAGATTCCGCGGATCGCGAACCTCGACGACCTGCACCTGTGCGTCGCGCGGGAGGACCACGTTGGCCGGAGAAAGACTGACTCTGAACGTGCGGTCTGCCTGCGCCCCGGTCATGTCGATAACGACGAAGGGCTCTCCCCAGAGGCTCAGGCGAACGAGATCCTTGTTGTCGCCCTCGAGAAGGACGTTGACGCTGTCGGGTATCTTCTCGACGGTGGTCAGGCCGTCGGGCATGTTGCGGAGCACCAGCGGCACAGAGAAGAGCGTGCTGCCCTCCTGCTCTCCCTTGGCGAACATCCACAGGAAGATGCCGACGACCAGAGCCGACAGCTTGATGTGAATGTTGTTGAGGATAGCTCTCCTGAACGGCACTGCGAGTCCCCCTGCTGCTTCCCACGCCCGGGCCGCCGCACCCCGGGCGCGCCAGGCGCTTCGGTCAGGACCTGCCCACGTTGAGAACCTGGTCCACCTGGATGGTAGCGGTCATGTCGAGCCCGTTGAAGGCGCGAAGATCAGCGACCGAGATATCGTACCGGCGCGCGATGCTCCACAGCGTCTCGCCCGGAGCGACCTTGTGCGTCCCCCCGTCCTGAGCGACGACGGGAGCGTAGCGGTCGAAGTAGCGGTCGACCGCGGCAGCCAGGCACTCTGCGTAGCTCTCACGGTACGCGGGACGCTTGAGCTTGTCGACGTCGGACGAGTTCGTCAGGAACCCGACCTCGACCAGTATCGACGGCATGGCCAGCGACTTGAGCACGAGGAAGCCCGCCTGCTTGGCAACGCACTCGCCGGCCCTCGCCTTGCCCAGCTCGTCCTCGACCAGGCCCGCGAGGTCGTTGCTCTTCTGCACGCTGTCACTCATCTTGAGATCGACGAGGATGGAGAGCACGTCGTCGTCCGCGTCGGGCGACACGCCTCCCACCAGGTCGGCCGCGTTCTCCCTGTCGGCCAGCTCCCTCGCCGCCTGATCGCTCGCTCCGCGCGGTGAGACGTAGAAGATCTCCGTTCCTTCGGCTCGCTTGTTCGGGGCGCTGTTGGCGTGAATGCTGATGAAGATGTCTCCGTGGTTCACGTTGGCGAACTCCTTGCGCTTCGCCAGCCGCACGGAGTAGTCGCCGTCGCGAGTGAGGTGGACGTCGTAGCCGCCCCGTGCCCTGAGCAGCGCCGCGAGCTTCTTGCCGATATCCAGAACGACGTCCTTCTCTTTGAGCTTGCCGTTGCCCAACGTTCCCGGGTCCTCGCCGCCATGGCCGGGGTCGATGATCACCACGCGAGGGCTGCCGTATCCCGCGGCCTCGGGGCGTTCCCGCGGAGCTGCACGCGGCTGGTCCCGATGAAAGACGTCGATGACCACGCGGTTGGGTTTGTGCATGTACGGCTTGAGCGGGAAGACCGTGTGGGCGGACGCGGCCGGGAGGTCGACGACCACCTGCGTGCCGGAGCTGAGCTGATTGAGACGGACGCGGTCCACGAGCCCGTCGCCGACGGGCGTCGCCACCTGCGCGCCTCCGATGCTCCCGTCCACGATCAGAACGACGATGCGGTCGGGGTCGGTCAGGACCCGCGTCGAGTAAGAGGCCTCGGTTGTCAGGTCGACGACGATGCGCGTGTGGTCGGGTGCCGTCCAGTAACGCACGGCCGAGACCTCGGCGCCCGCAAGGGCGACGAGCGGCGTCGCGAGAACGACGGCGGCGCTCATGACAGCGAGCGCGAACAGCACTGAATGGAACGGACGTCGCGTCACGCCGTCCTCCATAGGGAGCCCCGGGGGGCGCCGGTGGTGATGTTTCGTCAGATGCCCGCTCGCTTGGTGCCTCGAGGAGGCGCGGTCTTGCCAGGCCGGACGATCACAGTGGCGGGCTTCCTGAGCCACTCGGAAGCTACTCTCTGGACGTCGTCCTTGTCAACCCGGTTGACCGCTGTGAGGAAGGAATCAGCGAAGTCGAATCCGAGCCCCGCGAGCTCATACGACGCGAGCCGTGCTGCTCTTACGAGGTTCGTCTGACCACTGATCACGTGTCTGCCAACAAGTCTGTTCTTCGCCGTGAGGAGCTCCTGGTCCGGGACGGGCTCGGTTGAGAGCCTCTCTATCTCGTCCTCTATGACGCCGACCGCGCCGTCCGCGTCCTCGGCCGACGCGTAGATCACGAACTCAGAGACATCCTGACCAGAACGACAGAACGAGCCCATGATGTCCGACAGACCCGCACCGTTCTCGCCCAGCGCCGCAGCGAGCCTGGAACCGCTGCCCAGCCCCATGAGCGCGTCCAGGACAGCCATGGCGGCGAAGTCGGGGTCGGCGGCCGATGGGGCCACGAACCCCATCGTGATGTAGGACTCGCTGACGTCCTTGAAGACCTTCACGGTCCGGGCCTCCTTCATGGAAACAGGAGGAAAGACCGTCGGTGACACCTGCCTGCCGGGGTAATCCGACAGGAGCTGCGACAGCAGCTTGAGTGCATGCTTCTCGGGGAAGTTCCCGACGATCGACACGACCGTGCTGCCGCCCACGTAGCGGTTCGTGTGGAACGTGACCAGGTGCTGGGCGGTGATCCTCTCGATCCCCTTGATCTCGCCCAGGGGGTAGTGAGCGTACGGATGGTCGCCGTAGACGAGTTCGGAGACGCGGTTCAGAGGCGTGGTGAACGGGTCGTCCTGCCTTAACTCGATCCTCTCATGGACGATCCTCTGCGCCTCGAGCAGCCGCGTCTCGTCGAACGCGGGCCTCTGCAGGATGTCCGCGATGACCTCCAGCGCGAGGTCGAACTGCGAGTCGATCGCCGTGATGTGGACCGTGGCGTAGTCTCTGGTGGTCTCGACACCCATGCTCAGCCCCGCGCTGTCCATGAGTTCCGCCAGCTCGGGCGCGGTCCGCGTGGTCGTTCCCTGAACGAGCATCGAATTCGTGAGGTTGGCAAGGCCCGGGAGCTTGGGGGGATCGTGCTTCGAACCGGCGTCGACCATCACGGAGATAGCGACGATCCGGTTCCACTCGCCCGGCATCGTGAGGACCGTGACGCCGTTCGACAGCCGGTGCTTCCCGACCTCGCCGCCGGACGCGGGCAGCGCCAGCAGAAGCGCCGCTGCGACCAACATGACGAAAACTCTGGTCTGCCCTCTCGACATCGTGTGTGTCCTCTGAATTCTGCCTACTCCGGCACCACCACAGCTGCGACGTGAACACCACTGCCCAGATAGCGCGCGGCGGCCCGCTGGATCTCTTCTGCGGTAACGCGGCCGAGCCGCTCGAGATACTCGCTGGCGAATTGCTCGCCGCCGATGGAGTTCCAGTAGCCGTCGTGGAACGCCTGTCCCTCCGCCGTTTCCACCATGCGGATGTTGCCTACCTCGAGCTGCATCTTCGCCTTGGCGAGTTCCTCGGCGCCGACAGGCGCCGCGGCCATCTCCTTCATGAGTTCCACCGTGGCCTCCTCGGCCGCCTCGATGTTCTCCTCGGGAAGTTCCATCCACACGAAGAACGGGCTCGGGTGCCGCTGCGTGTACCAACCGGCGCCCACCGAGTGCACGAGCCCGCGCTCTTCCTTCAGCCTGGTGTTGAGCCGCGAGCTTCCGCCCTCGGCCAGGATGACGAGCAGGACGTCCATCGTCACGTTCTCGTTGTCCATGATACCGGGACCGGGGAAGCCGATCACCTGGCAGGGCTTGCGGACGTCCGCGCTCTTCGTGACCGTGCGGGATTCCGTTGGCCAGATGGCCGGTGGTGACGCCGGTTCGGCCAGTACGCCCGTCTCCAGGCCGGCCAGCATTTCGGCGATCTTCTCCGACGCGGCGACGGCGTCCACGTCACCGCTGACGGCAACCAGCATGTTGGAGGAAACGTATCTCTCGCGGTAGCGACGCTCGATGTCCTCGACCGTGATCTCCGAGAGTATCTCCGGCACTCCTTCGGCCATGCGGCCGTAGGGATGGTCGCCCATCATCTCTGAGAGGCAAAACCGATAGGCCCTGTCGACGGGACGACTGAGCATCTTGTCGATGTATTCGAGGACCTTCTTCTTCTCGCGCTCGACCCTGTCCGGGTCAAAGCTTGCGTTCAGGAGTCCGTCCTGGATCAGTTCCACGGCCTCGTCGAAGTTCTCCGATGGAACGGTCACGGCGTACTGAACGAAGTCGTGCCGCCCGGCCGAACTCATCATGCCGCCGAGGTCCTCTATCGAACTCTGTATCTCGCCCGCCCCCCTGCTCTGGGTCTCCTTGAACATCAGGGAGCGGAGCAGATTAGCGGCGCCGGCCTCGTGCGACGCTTCGAAGAAGGCCCCGTCGCGCACGTACAACTGGGTGGCGACAACACCGCTCGCCCGGTTCTCCCGGACGATGATGACGGCGCCGTTGTCGGTGATCATGCGGAGGGACGTGGAGGCCCGCTCCTGACCGCACCCGGTCAGGACCAGAATGCAGAGGGCTGCGGCCACGGCCGCTGCTGATAGCTTTGTGCGTTTCATAGCGAACCC
>JBDRTQ010000407.1:0-3878 GCA_043823885.1 Candidatus Eiseniibacteriota bacterium
CACGAGAGCCTCCCGAAGTTGCCACGCGTGCGCGAAGCTCTTCCACTCCAACGCTCGGAGCGCATCGGCCTGGCCGACCGTCAGTTGCGACGACGCAAGCCCGTCGATCAGTATCGGGGCGATCGTGAAGCTGTCGCGCTCCGCGAACTCCATCACGAGATACACGTCATCCGTCGTCAGGTCGGTGGAATCCGCCAGAGCCACCTGGAAGGCACGTGCGTTCTCGTAGCGGTCACCCCGGAGCCTCTCCAGGGAGGACGCCTTCAGACCCTCGTCCGAGAGCCTCTCGATAACGGCCTGGCTGATCTGATACGGAACGGGCCGCGCTACGACCAGGCCGAACACGTTCTGCAGGAAGAAGAGTCCCAGAAACGCCAGCGCCGCGGCGATCACAGGCGTCACGACCCACCCGCCGGCGACCCTGCCCAGTGCGCTGTAGCGCACTCCTCGACCTCCCTTGGCCACCGCGATCCCAATGACCGCTCCGATCACGGCCTGCGAGCTCGAAACAGGAACCAGTGGGATCGCCGGAAGCCCGTGCGACAGAAGCCAGCTCTCGAGCGATTGCGACGCGAAAAGAAACAGGACGATGGCCTCTGCCAGCACGACGACCAGGGCGGTCACGGGTGTCAGCTGGAACAGCCCCTTCCCCACTGTCATCATCACACGACGGGAATACGAAAGGACCCCGACCGCGATCGCCAATCCTCCAACAAAGAAGAGAAGCTGCGTGCTGTCGATCGTCAGGAGACCGGCGATATCGATCGACCTGGCGGGGAATGCGGGAACGAACGCTCCCATCACGTTTGCGATGTTGTTGGCGCCAAGCGAGTACGCGCCGAAGGCACCGGCCGCGATGAGACCTGTTCGGGTCATCGCATCCAGCTCGAGGAGATGCACCGACCATCTCGCGATGATCCGGCGGGCCAGCAGATAGAAGACGGCCGCGAATCCCGCGGCCAGGAGCGGACAGATCACCCATGTCGACACGATCTTCACCAGCGAACTGATGTCTGTCTGCGATCCCGTGAAGATGTTCCAGCCGAGAATGGCTCCGACGATGGCCTGCGAGACCGAGACAGGCAATCCCGCCTTGGTCATCCACATGACGGCCAGCGCCGCCGCGAGGGCGACCATGAAGGATCCGCCGAGGGCGTTCACAGCGCCGAGCTGCCCCAGCGTGTCCGTGGTCCCGGCCCCGGAGATGACCGCCCCGAGGGTCACGAAGACACCGCAGAAGATGGCCGCGGTCCTGAAGCGCACCATTCCCGTGGCGACCGCCGTGCCGAACACGTTCGCCGCGTCATTGGCGCCAAGCGACCATCCCAACAGGAGCGCGCTCGAGAGGAAGAGGGGTATCATCAGACCGACCGTTTGATCGCCGAGATGGAGAGCCGTTCGCTCACGTCTTCGGCTTCATCGGCCACCGTGTCGATGTGCCGGACGAAACTGCCGCGGTGTATCTTGCACGCGAGATCACAGTCCATCGCGAATATCCGGCGCCGCAGTCGCTCCGCTACGGTGTCGGCCTCCTTCTCCCAGAAGCCTACCTTGTGCGCGAAGTCGGTCACTGCCGAGGTGCGGAAGAAGGCCCGGATACCCATGACGAGTTCCTGCACGGCGCGGTTGCCGTAGTCGGCGAGATCGAGGAAGTCACCGTCAAGCTCGTCCGGGATGTCGGGACGCTCCGTGGAGAACCGCGCGAGCGTGACCTTCGCCGCGTTGATGACCTCGTCGGTGTGCTCCAGAATACCCAGCACGTCTCCTCGCGACTCCGGGATCAGAGTCTCCGCGTATAGCCGCCGCTCGACGTCTCGGCGCAGCTCGTCCGCCTGATTCTCGAGTTCGCCGACCTGCTGTCTGCGAGCCTCGAACGCGTCCACCCGCCCCCCCAGATAGTCCTTGATCGCCTCGAGGAAGAGGAGTCCCACCTGGCTGGAGTGGTTCAGATACTCATCGATCTGTGACTCCAACAGCTTCGTCTTGCTGAATATCCTGGGCATGGCTGGGGCCTTTCGACAGCCGGTCTCCCGGCTCGGGGCTGCGTGGTGCGCCCGGACGACTCATGCGCCAATTCCCCGTCGACTCATAGGAGCACGCCGGTTGGCAAGTTAGCGCGACAGAAGGATAGAATAGCGGTCAACCGAGCAGCATTCAAGCCAACTCTGCTGCTCGCGGCCCCATTGCGGCCGGGCGCCCCTGCTGAGACTCAATTATTGCAAATATGCCCATATGGCAATATACTGAAGGAGTGTTCGCGACGTGCCGCCCGGACCCCGAACGCCCGGGCGCTGAGCAGACAGCGGAAGCCGAGAGGAGCGAGCTACGTGCCCGAGAAAACGGAGTCACGCACGACGCCCGCCGACGGGAGCATGGCCGTGCAGGAGGAACGCCGCGGCCTCAGGAGGCAGGCCAGGCTGTTCCGAGCGCTCGGTCACGAGTCGAGGCTGGTCATTCTCACGCACCTCGCGCGAGGCGAGTGCTGCGTGTGCGACCTGGCCGACGTGACCGGACTCGATCAGTCCACGGTCTCGAAGCACCTCTCGCTCCTGAGCACCAACGGCATCGTCGACAGTGAGCGACGCGGGCACCACGTCTACTATCGGGTCATCGCGCCCTGGGTGACCGAACTCCTGCGCGTGCGCCCGTGGGCGCCAGAGAAGGAGGGTTAGCCCCCTGGACTGGAAGAGAGACGGCAAGCTGATCTTTGCGATCCTCACCGTCTTCCTGATCTTCTACTTCGTCCCGATGGACGCCGGTAGGGTCGGGAACGCGGTCATCGAGTCACTGGCGCTCGTGCAGTGGTACGTGCGCGGCCACATGCTCATGGGTCTCCTGCCGGCGCTCTTCATCGCGGGCGCCATCTCGGCCTTCGTGTCGAAGGCCTCCGTGATGAGGTACCTGGGCGCGCACGCCAGCAAGCTGGTCTCCTACGCGGTCGCGTCGGTCTCAGGTTGCATCCTGGCGGTGTGCAGCTGCACCATACTGCCGCTCTTCGCCGGCATCTACTCGAGGGGCGCCGGCCTGGGCCCTGCGACGACGTTCCTCTACGCGGGACCGGCCATCAACGTCATCGCGATCTTCCTGACCGCGCGCGTTCTGGGCGGGCAGCTCGGGACCGCACGAGCCGTGGGCGCGGTAGTGTTCAGCATCGTCATCGGGCTCATAATGCACTTCATCTTCAGGGACGAGGAAACGGCCAGGGCGGAGAAACAGCTCAGCGAACCCAGACCCGAGGTCGAGCGTCCTCTCCGTCAGAGTCTGGCCGTCTTCGCGTCGACCGTCGCCGTGCTGGCCTTCGCGAACTGGCACGCCGCCGGCAGCGCCGGCATCTCGCACGCCATCGGAGTCGCGAAGTGGCCGCTGACCGGCGCATCCGCCATCGCGCTGGGCGCAATACTCGTCAGGTGGTTCGGAGTGCGAGCGTGGACCGTCGTGGCCGCAGGGGCGGTCGTGACCGTGCTCGCGCTTGTCTTCCCAGGCCGACCGCTGATACCGTTCCTCGCCGGAATGGCGGGGCTCGCCGTCGTGGCGGCGACGGGGACCCGTGAGACGCGCGACTGGCTCGACGGGTCCTGGGACCTCGCGAGGGAGATCATTCCGCTCCTCTTCGCGGGCATCCTGGTGGTCGGAGCGATGCTGGGTAGACCGGGTCACGAGGGACTGATACCATCCGCGTGGGTCGCGGGCCTGGTGGGAGACAACTCCATCCTGTCGAATCTCGTCGCGGCCGTGGCCTCGGGCCTGATGTACTTCTGCACGATGACCGAGATACCGATCGTTCAGGGGCTGGTGGGTGCGGGCATGGCGAAGGGCCCTGCCCTTGCATTCCTTCTGGCGGGCCCTGCAGTCTCTCTTCCGAACCTCCTCATACTGCG
>JBDRTQ010000408.1:0-2665 GCA_043823885.1 Candidatus Eiseniibacteriota bacterium
CTCGAGGTAGTCGTCGCAGACCTGATAGCCCAACCCCCGGGACCCCGAATGGATCATCAGCGTGACGCCATCGACTTTGAGGCCAAACGCCGCGGCCGCGCGCTCGTCGTAGACCTCTTCAACGACGCCGATCTCCATGAAGTGGTTCCCGGAACCCAGCGTTCCCACCTGATCGAGGCCGCGCTTGATCGCTCGCGGGCCGACGTGAGACGGGTCGGCCGACGCGAGGCGGCCGCCCTCTTCCGTGTGGTCGAGGTCGGCCTCAGATCCGTAGCCCCTGCGCACGGCCCACGCGGCGCCCTCGGTCATGACCTCTTCGAGCTCGCGCATCGACAGCTTGCCGATGGCCCCGCTCGAGCCGACCCCGCACGGAACGTCTTTGAAGAGCGCCCTCGTCAGGTCGGCAACGCGGTCGCGGATGTCGTCGTGAGTGAGGTTGCTGGTCACCAGTCGCACGCCGCAGTTGATGTCGTATCCGACCCCTCCGGGCGAGACCACGCCGCCCCCCGCCGGGTCCGTCGCCGCGACCCCGCCGATGGGGAAACCGTAGCCCCAGTGCATGTCCGGCATCGCGAGTGAGTATCCGACGATGCCGGCGAGATGCGCGACGTTGGCGACCTGGTCGAGGCTCTTCTCGCCTCTGATGTCCGGCATCAGCCGCTCGTCCGCGTACACGCGCCCCGGGACGCGCATGCCCCCCACCCTGGGCAGCTCCCAGACGCATTCGCTGATCTGTCGGATGTCTGGTGTGCTTCCTGACATGGTCTCCTCGCGCAAGCTGGTTGGCGGTGCGGGGTGCCCTCCGTGCTCAGACACACGGAGCGGCGTTCGCCGCTCCTGAACTGCGCGCGGAGGGCACCCCACACCACCTGCTAGGTATCGAAGATGACTCTAACGAACCAGACACCCTCGGTCTGGTCAACAGCAAGATCGTGGTAGGTGACCGCCTTGATCTCAGTCTTCATGCCATGACAGTCAGGGTCGAACTGCTCCCCCGCAACACTCGCCTCGATGACTCCGTCCTCGAGCCGGCGCACGTCGAAGCTCGACAACAGCAACCTCTCCGACGCGAACACGAACAGCAGCTCCGTCAGCCACCGCACCATCAGGCCCTGGAGATCGCCCTCGCGCGAGGTCGCCCGGATCGTGCGCGAGACGCCGTCGCCCACGCCGTCGAGGTCGCACATGAGGTCGAACATCGACGCAGCGGCCTGCTCGAACGCCGTCTCGAGGTCGGGCGCCTCGAGTTCGAGACCCACATCGGCCGTGTGCTCGATCTCCGTGTATGCGGGACGCTCGGCCATCGAGTTCTCTCCTCGTCGCTCGCGACCGACGCGCGCGGCCGCGCCTCAGCGGACGGGACGTCCGCCTAGCCGGCGCCGCCTCCACCACCGCCACCGCCGCCACCACCGCCGCCGCTGCCGCCACCGCCCGTGCCGCTCGCCGTGCTCATGGCGCTGCCCGCGACGGCCACCATGCTGGTCATCCCGGCGGCCAGACCGGAGATGCTTCCGCCTATGCCTTCACTGGCTCTCGCCGCCGACCCCATGTACCATCCTGCGCCGAACGACCGGCCCGCGGCGGCCTCCATCTGTGGCAGATGGGGCTCGAGCGCCTTCAGCACCTTGTCGGCGACGCCGAGTGCGACCGCGTAGACGAGGAAGTGCTCCCAGAGGGCGAGCGAGGCCGGGGGCGCCTCCTTGAGCTCCGAGAAGTGAAGGAGGAACTGCTTGAGCGCCTTCCACTGCCTGAACTCGAGCGCGGCCGCGGGCGAACGCCTCTTGATCAGAGAAGAGAGAGGTATCACGGCCCCGCCCATCACCATCCCGATGACCGCTAGCGGTGACTGGAAGAAGGCCGCGAGCGCGACGCCGGCTGCCATCGCCGCGCCGCCGATGATCATGCCGACGATCATCATGGTCGTGCCCGACTTCTCGAAGTCGCCCAGTTCCTCAGCCTCTTCCTTCACTCTCTTCTTCCAGGACTCGAACCAGCGGTGGAACTGCATCGAGTGCTTCTGTGCTTCCTTCTTGAACTCGTGGAGCGAGATCGTGTCCGTACCCGTCACGCACTCCCTGGAGAAGATGAACCGCATGAGGTCACGTTCGTAGCTGTTCAGCTCCCGGAGTTGCTTGTTGTGCGCCATCTTCAGGATGTAGTCGTACTCCGGAGTCCCGCCGAGCTTGTCGAGGAAGCCGCGGTCCTCGTGCTTCACCTCCTCGATCGTCAGAAATCCGCGTCTGGCCAGGTCCATGATGGTTCCCACCATGTCGCCGGCCCCGACCATGCCCGAGGTCATCAGATACCCGACGAGCGCCGGCCGTCGTTCGGATGGGAGTTCGCGGAAGTAGTCGCCGTCGAAACTGACCTCGTGCTCCTTGCCGAAGCGCAGTAAGAGGGACAACCAGACGATGAGAGCGATAAGTCCCAGTGCAATCGCAACGATGGCCGCGATTCGCCCGCGCGCCGCGTGCTTCGCCATGTACTCCTGCGCGGCGATGCGCCGGTTGTTGGCGTCCTCGACCCACTGCGCTTCCTCGGCGAGGGCGCGGTCCCGGATGTTCCCGGACGCGCGGCTTGTCGCGCGGGGCACCAGCTCGGTCGGGAAGAGCACTCTCATCTCGACGAACTTCCCTGGCCGGAGATTGGTGACCTTGAAGCTGAC
>JBDRTQ010000409.1:0-5782 GCA_043823885.1 Candidatus Eiseniibacteriota bacterium
TGGCGTTCACGGTGCCCGAGGGCGCCGGCAGGGTGAATCTCACCGTCCACTACGTCACCGGTCGGGTGGTGCGCACGCTCGTCGACGAAGAGCTTCCGGCAGGTCCCGCGCTCGCGGTGTGGGACGGGACAGACGATCACGGGCGGCCACTCGCGTCCGGGATCTACTTCGCCAGGCTCGCCTCGAACGAGGAGAGCGCGTTTCGCAAGATGACGCTTCTGAATTAGCAGCTGCGCGCGCCCGGGGCTTGTCCGCCGGGCGCGCGGCGTTCCTGGTGGTCCCATCCGGAAGGAGTTTCAGCATGAGGGTCTGGCGCCTTGTTGTGGCGGGAGCGCTCGCGGCGGCTTTGCTTGCGCCCGTCGCACACGCGTACCCCAGAGACGACGCAGCGGTCGTCACCGTCGACATCATCTCTCGTGAGGACATCCACCGTCTGAACGAACTCGGTATGGACATAATGACGGTACGCGGGGGAGTCGCGGAGATAGCGGCGATACCCTCCGAGGTGGACGTGTTGTGGGCCAACGGGTTCCGCCCGGGCGTGCTCATTCCCAGGATGATCGATGCCGTGCCGTCGCTGTCTCTTGAGGACAGGGGCGTCTACCATAGCTATTCGGAGGTAACGGTCGACCTGGCCGCCTGGGCCGCGGCACACCCGTCCATCACGCACCTCGAGTCGATGGGCACGAGCTTCGAGGGCCGCGAGCTCTGGGCGCTCAAGATCAGCGACAACGCGGGAATTCAGGAGAACGAACCGGAGGTTCAGTGGATCGGCGGGCACCACGGTAACGAGACCATCGGCGTCGAGGTGTGCTACTACGCGGCCGAGTACCTGCTCGAGAACTACGGCATCGACCCGGAGGTCACGTGGCTCGTCAACGAGCGTGAGATCTGGGTGATCCCCGTTCTGAACCCGGACGGGCACGTCGCGGGCTCGCGCTACAACGCCCAGGGCATCGACCTGAATCGCGACTACCTGTGTCCGGACGGTTGCAACGCGTCCACGGCGTTCTCTGGCTTCGAGTCGAGCGCGCTTCGCGACTGGGACATCGGGCAGAACCCGGTGACCTCGCTGACCTTCCACTCGGGCGCGGTCTACGTCAACTACCTCTGGGACTACACCTACACTGCAACGCCCGATGAACATATGCTTATCACGATCTCGAACGTCTACGGGGCCCTGAGCGGCCTGCCGGTGACCAACGGCGCCGACTGGTATGTCGTGCACGGCAGCTGTCAGGACTGGTGCTACGACACGCGAGGCGAGATCGACACCACCATCGAGGTCTCAACCGCCTTCGAGCCCTCGGCTTCCCAGATCGACGGTATCGTCGCGGACAACATCCCGGCGATGCTCTATCAGGTCAAGATGTCCGGTCGCGGCATAAGGGGAGCGGTGACCGATGGCGATACGGGCCAGCCGCTCTACGCCACCATCAGCATTCCGGAGATAGGGAAGGACGTGTACACGGACCCGGACGTGGGTGACTACCACCGCATGGTCGAGTCGGGCACCTACACCGTCGTGTGCAACGTCGCCGGTTTCCCGACCCAGACCGAGTACAACGTGTCGGCGGGCCTCGACACCTTCGTGGTCGTCAACTTCACCTACGAGGTGGAGCGAGGGACGATCAGCGGATACGTGCGGGACGCGGACACGAACCCGATAGCGGCGACCGTCGCGGTCACGGACATCGGAGGGTTCTCCGACACTGCCGACCCGGTCACCGGGTACTACGAGATAGTCAACGTTCCGGTGGGGCTGCACGATGTTCTGGCCAGCCTTCCCGGGTACACCAGCGAGTTCGTGGCCGACGTGGACGTGGTCGACGGTGCCACCTCGACCGTTGATTTCAACCTGACGCAGGCGTATTTCTTCGACGACATCGAGTCCGGCACGTCTGCGTGGACCGGCGCGTGGGGCGCGACATCGAGCGCGTCGCACAGTCCGGTCACCTGCATGACGGACAGCCCGGCGGGCAACTACCCGAGCAACGCCACCACGACCATGACGCTGAACAGCGGGCTCGACCTGTCCGGGTCGACCGAAGCGTCGCTCGTGTTCTGGCACCGCTACGACACCGAGAGTGGTTATGACTTCTGTCTGGTCGAGGTCAGCACGAACGGTGGCGGGAACTGGACGCAGGCGGCTTCCTACAGCGGCCTTCTGAGCGACTGGGCGGAGGTGACCATCGACCTCGATCCCTACCTGGGGACCAGCGACTTCAAGGTCCGCTTCATCCTTGATTCCGACGGCTGGGTCCAGAAGGACGGTTGGTACGTGGACGACGTCCACGTCTTCGCCGACCAGCCGACAGGCGTGGACGACGGGACCGTGCCCTCGATGGTCGCGGTGGGGAACTACCCGAACCCGTTCAATCCGAAGACGAACGTCCGGTACGCCGTTCCGGGCGCAGCTCCCGTCGACCTGGCGGTATACGACGTGTCGGGGCGCCTCGTGCGCACGCTCGTTCACGTCTCTTCTCACGAGGCGGGCAGTCACTCGGTCTCATGGGACGGCCGTGACGAGAGAGGAGTTGACGTCGCAGCGGGCGTCTACTTCGCCAGACTGACGGTGGACGCGCGGTCTGCTTCCAGCAAGATGGTGCTCTTGAAGTAGTCTCGCGGCGGCGCGAGCCGGCCGCCTCGTTCATACTGATCACGTGGCGTGGCGGGTCCTCTGGGCCCGCTCCGCACGTACCCCCCGGGGGCGCGGCCATTCCAAGCTTGACACTCTCTGACCGACAGTGCCAGAATCCGCGCCAGCGACCGGGGACGGGAACGGCACGTGCCTCGCGTCCGTTCACGAAGCATGAACCCGCCGCTGCCGCGCATCGGCCGTGGGAGGCACTTTGACCCGCCGCAAGGCCCTCAGCATCATCATCGCCTTCGCTGTGTGCGCGGCTATTGTGCTCGCGCCCGCGCCCGCCGGGTTGACCCGGGAGGGACAGAACGCGCTGGCGATCTTCGCGCTCTGCTTCGTGCTCTGGGTCGGCAACGCGCTGCCCCTCGCGGTGACAAGCCTCTTCGCCATCGTCCTCTTGCCCACGCTCAAAGTGCTCCCGGCCTCGCGCTCTTTCGAGCTCTTCGGGAGTCCGGTCGTCTTCTTCATTCTGGGCGCGTTCATTCTGGCGGCTGCGCTGATGCGCTCCGGTCTCTCCACAAGGCTGGCTCTGGCCTTCTTGCGGAGATTCGGCAGCAGCCCGAAATCGCTTCTTGCCGGAGTCATCTTCTCAGGGGGGTTCCTGGCCTTCTGGATGCCCCAGCACGCCGTGGCCGCGCTTCTGTTTCCGATAGTGCTGGAGATAGCTCACGCCCTTGACCTTCGGCCGGTGAAGAGCCGCTACGGCCGCGCGCTCTTCCTGGCTCTTGCCTGGGGCGCCGTGATCGGCGGCGTGGCCACGTTCCTTGGCGGGGCACGCAATCCTCTTGCGCTGGGCATACTGAGTCAGCACTACGACATGTCGATCACGTTCGTCGAGTGGGTGGTCGCCGTGGCGCCCTTCTCCGTCCTCCTCATGGGATGCGCGTATTTCCTGCTCTTGCGGAGCTTCGGCGTCGATGTCGAGGACGTTTCCCGCGCCAGGGACGCTCTGGATCAGAAGGCGAAGGCCTTGGGGCCCGTCAGCAGGAGGGAGAAAGGCGTCGGGATCGTGATGCTCCTGACGATCGTCGCCTGGGTAGTGAGCGGCCGGGTTGTGGGGCTGGCCTCGATCTCCATCCTGGCTGCGGTTGCGCTCTTCGTGTTCAATCTCATCGAGTGGAAAAGCGTTGAGGAGTACGTCAACTGGGGCGTCATCCTGATGTACGGTGGCGCCATAGCGATCGCGACGGCCCTCCACGAATCCGGCGGCGCCCGCTGGATCGCGCTCGTGGCCGAGGACCGGATAGCCGGGCTGCCGCCGTTCTGGATGCTCATGGTGTTCGCCGTGGCCGCGGCGTTTCTCACGGAGGCCATCAGCAATGTGGCCGCGGTCGCGCTTCTGCTGCCCATCTGCTTCGGACTCATGGAGGGGAGTGGGGTGTCTCCCATCTCCGTCGTCTTCGTGGTCGCGGTGCCAGCGGGGCTGGCCTTCTCGCTGCCGATGGGCACCCCCGCCAACGCGATAGCCTATTCCGCGGGGTACTACAGGCTGCGGGACTCGTTCCTGGCCGGCGCGGTTCTCAAGATCATCGCGCTCGTCCTGTTCGTGCTGGTCGTGAAGCTGTACTGGCCGCTTATCGGCATTGGCGAATAGCACGGAGGCAATGCAGTGAAACGCATTCTTCTCATCCTCTCGGCCTCGCGTGTGTCGACCTCCTGTGTCGACGCCGCGCTGGAGAGCGCCGCGAAGGAGAGCGCGGAGCTGGTTGTGCTCTTCATTCTCGACACCGCGGGATCGCGCGACGTGGAGGAGCGGATGTCGGACGAAGGTTTCCTTGGCGAGGCGCCGAGCGGGCGGCTTCTGCGGGCCGTGCGCAGAGAGCGCAAGCGGCAGGGGGCAGCCGAGCTGGCGGACATCGTTCGCCGGGCCGAGAAGCGCGGGATTACCTGCCGCAGCGACCTCGTCGAGGGAGATTTCCTCACGCGGGCGTTGGCGGCGGCCCAGAACGAGGCGCCGACTGTTATCTTCGTTGCCAAGCGCGAACGCGCGGCCCTGTCTCGTCTGATGTCGGGCTCGCTGGCGGAAGAGCTGAAGGATGCCGCCCGGTGCGAGGTCATGATACACGAAGGCGGTGACGGCTAGTCCGTAGCCGCCACCGCCCCGCACGATCCTCAGGTACCCTATTTCCTCAGACCACCGAGTTCCCTCTCCAGGAACTCCGTCAACTGCGCGTCGCTTGTCAGCGACAGAGCGGTCTCATACTCGTGAACCGCCTCGTCCGTCCGTCCCTGCTCCGCGAGGAGCACGGCGAGGTTTGCGTGCGGAGACGCCAGCTTGGGCCGGACCGCGATCTCCTTCCGCAGCTCGTTCTCGGAAGCAGCCAGGTTACCCAGTTCGTAGTACGCCCCCGCGAGCCTGGTGTGCGTGTGTTCGACCGGAGTGCGTCCTGAGAGGACGGCCTTGAGCGCGGCTATGCCTTCGTTGTACATCCCGTTCGCCAGGTAGATGTCCGCCAGTCTCGACTGGGCCGGGCTGTTCCTCGGGTCGACCGCGGTCGCCGCTACGAGAGACTCAAGCTCGAGGTCCAGCTCGCCCAGCTCCTGGTAGATCAGGGACCTCGTGTAGTGCGCGTCCGCGTTCCCAGGATCCAGCTCGAGAGCCGCCTCCAGCTCCTCCAGGGCACTGTCGGGTTTCGCGTTCAGCTTGTGGACCTGCGCGAGCCCGACCCTCGCGGTCGCGTCGTCGGGGGCGAGCGCCGAGGCTCTCCTGAAGGCGTTGGCGGCCTCTGTCAGGCGCTCCATGCGCATGTACGCGCTGCCGACGCTGACGAAGGCCTGGGCGTTCTCCGGGTCGAGTTCGGTGACCTGCTTGAACGCCTCTATCGCGCCCTCGAAGTCGCCTCGCCTGAACTTCTCGATCCCGTCCGCGAGCAGCTGCTGTTCCTCCGTCGCGGCGTCGCGATCGAACATCTCAAACTCACCGCTCCTCCTGGTGGTTCTCGAGAAGTCCGTGTCGGCGAGTTCCGCTGTGAGGACCGGGGCCTCGGCGCCGCCCATCGCCAGCCCGATGATGAGCGCGAGCGCGCCCAGCCCGGTCAGCGCGGCAGGGATCTTCCGTTCCCGCTGCGTCAGCACAACGATGGCTCCGGCCAGTCCGGCAGCGGCTCCCAGCCTGAAAAGACCCGGCTGTCGAGTGAT
>JBDRTQ010000410.1:0-4367 GCA_043823885.1 Candidatus Eiseniibacteriota bacterium
CGTTCCGGCAACGACCTCCATCAGGCCGTTGTTGTTGACGTCACCCACCGCGACGGAGGTCCTGACGTCGCCTCCGAGGTTGACGGGCCATCCCGGCACCGCGGACCCGTCGGGGTTGAAAGCGTAGACGAAGTCCGAGCGCGACGGGACGACGATCTCCAGATCGCGGTCGTTGTCGAGGTCAGCGACTGCGGCCGACCCGTAGGCCCAGGATTCGCCCAGTGATGCGAAGGTGCCGTTGGGGTTCAGGAACCCCGAGCCGTCCGGCTTCAACACGTAGAGGAAGCCGTTGGCGCACGGCACTATGACCTCGTCAAGGCCGTCGTGGTCGAGGTCCGCCAGCGTGGGGGTGGCCCAGCAGAACTTGTTCATGGTCGCAGGCCAGACCCCGCCAAGCGGTGTTCCGTCCTCGGCGTTCCATGCCCAGATTTCGTAGGTCGGGCTACCGATAGCGCCGACGTCGCCCCATGCCGCCCCGACGATCTCAAGATAGGGGTCGTTGTCGAGCTGTCCCAGTGCGATGGACGACCTGTAACCGCCCGTGCCCTCCTCCGCGAGGATGCCCTCGGTTCTCGGGTCACCGTCTCCGTCGAGGAGTTCCGTTCCGTCGTGATGCCAGCAGTAGACCTCGCCAGAGCCAACCAGCACCTCGAGGTCGCCGTCCATGTCTACATCCGCCGCGGCGGGTGAGCCGTACATCGCCTCTCCGCCCAGGAGCGGCCAGCCTGCCTGGGACGGCGGGTTCGTGGTCACCTCGAGAGTGCTGGAGCGCACGCCCTCGTTGCCGGACGAGTCAACGGCGGACACGCAGTAGTAGTACCGCTGGTTCTCGACGAGCCCGGCGTCCTCGTAGTAGGAGATGCGCTCGACCACGGCCGTGTTGACCTGGGCGAACGTGCCGAAGGGGTGGTCCGTTCTGTACACGTTGTAGCCCCACAGGTCTGGATCGAGGACCGGGTCCCACATCAGGTATACGGTGGTGGCCTTCACGCGCCCGTCGAGCCCGACGGGCATCGCCGGTGCCACGGCGTCGAAGCTGTGGGTCCAGGTCTTCCCGTCCTCGTCCGTCAGAACGAGTTCGAACTCCTGGGTCATGGCGGAGTTGACCGTGAACACGAACCCGTTCTGGCCGGAGCCGCTCGTGCCAGAGGCAATGTCGCCCCACGTGTCCGTGCCGTCGGTGATCGTGACCTCGCCGGAGGGGTAGCTCAGCACGCCGCTCACGACGTCGGCATCGCCGTTCCCCTCGTTGAGGACGTCGATGGTCAGGGTGACCGTCTCTCCGACGCCCGGGACGCCGTCGTTCCCGTCGTCGTAGTCGTTGTGGAGCTGCGTCAGGATCGGGCGCAGCACCTTGAGAGTGTAGGTGTCCGACCAGCTGCCACGTGCCGGCTCGGCGAACTGGAGCGTGAACACGACCTCGTGGTCGTTCGGGCAGCTGTCCGCGATCGCGACCGAGAACGCGGCGGGGTACGCCACCTGACTCGATGCGGCCACGGTCCCGAGCGATTCGGTGTCGTCGACCAGCGAGACGTAGAGGTCGGTGGTCGAGAGCGTAGCCGTCACGCTCGTGGCGGCGGTCAGACCGCCGTTCCCGACCGTGACGTTCAGCTCGACCGTCTCGCCCGCTTCGGCGTTGCCGTTCGCGTTACCGTCGCTTCCGCCGACCGCGTCGTCGTCGACGGTCGTGGCGCGGAGGGTCAGGTGCGCGCCTGTGGACGACGTCACGCCGATCGTGTCCTCGTAGGGGTAGTGGTTCCTGGCAGTGACGGTGATGGTCATGGTGCCGGTGGTGTTGGGCGTGAACGACAGCACCGCCTGCCCGGACGCGTTGGTGTAGCCGGTCGCGTAGACCTGCCCGGCCTTGACGACGCACACGTATGCGCTGTCCACGGCCGCCGGGTCGACCACGGTCACCGTGAGGTCGGTCGGGCCCAGAGGCACGCTCGAGTCGTGAATGGCCGACAGCGCCACGGGCCTCTTGGTCCAGAGACGCGACTCGGGGTCGCCCAGGAGCAGGTAGCTCATCTGGGTCCATCGGTCCGTGTTGTCGTAGGACGCCTCGGACACGTAGGGGATCTTGCACATGGCGGACACGACGCCGGTCCTGTCGACGCCGCTGTAGAGCAGCTCGTGCCACGTGTAGTAGTAGTCCTTGGCCGTAGTGGGGAAGCAGAACCGCGTCGGGCAGTAGACGAACGTCGCACCCCCGTTCGGGTTGTTCATGAAATGCTCGGCGATGCAGTCCTCCTCGATCTTCCCCGACGTGCAGTTGAGCATCCAGAGGTAGCCCGAGCGGCCGACTCCGTTCGTGAGGGCATCGATGTCCTGGACGGTGATGTAATCGTTCTTGCTGCACCGCAGGATGTCCTTGTTGCCGTGTCCCACGTGCGACGTGATGTTGTAGCCGACGTTCATCGAGTCCAGGGCGGCCTGTGCCGTCAGCTCGAACGACTCGGGGAACGGCTCGTAGTTCTGGTAGACAAGCGCGGCGTGCACATCGGCCGGCACCAGAGGAAGCACCGGTTCTACGACGTGCTCGGCGCCGTCGGTTGTTATGAGCTGCGGCGGCTCCCAGTCGTAGGGGAAGAGCACCTCAGCGAGATAGACGTTCTGCGCCGCGAAGGTGCCGATGGGCATCTTCTCGTAGGTGAGTGTCTTCGTTACGAACGTCTCGACCTCGAGCGCCGAGGCCGCGGGCGCCCTCCCGACGAAGACGTCGGGGTACAGGTCCACGCTGTCCCCGGGAGACGACACCCCCGCGTAGCCTTCACCGAACTTGCTGTCCCCATCCAGATTCCAGTTGCCGTCGAGGTCCGAGTAATAGAGATCCGTTGACACGTCCCATCCGCCGTAGTAGGCGGACCACCCGAACCTGACGGGCACGATGTTCGTGTCGCCGCCCAGCAGGAAATAGGTCGCTCCCCAGGACTCGTAGGCGTCCTGGATGAAGAAGCGGATCCGCTCGGTCGTGTCCGTCCCGCCCTGGTAGTTGGCCTCGATCCAGGAGACAGTCCGGATGACCGTCGGAACGCCCTTCTTCGTCTTCCAGTCGGCGAGCGGCTGGAAGTACGGCACGAAGCTCTCCTTCGTGATGATCACGTACTCAACGGGGCTGCCCTCGAGGGATGGAGTGTAGCGTGGAAGGAACCCCTCCTCGGTGATCCCTTCGACGACGTCGACACCTGACAGCTTCCCATCCACCTCCCACGGGTTCTCGACTATCGTTTCGATGAGGCCCCGGTAGAGCTCATCGGAGTTCACCGTCATGCGGCCTCTCGGATGCGCGCGGTTCGCGGCGGGAGCCAGCTCGAGCTCGACCGACACGTCGCTGGCCAGAACCAGCCGCCCGCTCTGTGGCGCGTAGCGCAGCGGGTAGACCGCTACACTCGCGATGCGGTAGCCGCCGAGATAGCCGTCTCCGAGGTACTCAACGCGGGTCGGAGGGTAGAGCTCGTCGCTATCGTAGATGGCGCGGTCCGGATCGGTCCACTCAGCCGTCTCGCCGATCGGTACCTGCATCTGCGCCGGCAGGATCCTGTGGAATCCCGGAAGCTCTTCCTCGACGAGATAGGAGATGGTCACGTCTTCCACGCGCATGTCAGACGGTACCACGAAGCGCAGCACCCTCACAGGCAGCTCCGGCTTCCCCACATCAGTGAGGGAGCCGCATCCCTGGACGGCTACCTTCGAGAACTCTCCCTGGGGCACGACGGAGACCGTCTCGCTGCCGAACGACGTGTCGGTTGCAGGCCCTTCCGCCCACGCGGGCAGAGCTGCGCATACCATGGCGACGAGCAGCCAGTACGCGAAGTGTCTCGGGGTCATCGTTCTGTTCTCCTCTCTCACTCGGTGGCTGTCGAGTCCACCACAGACAGTTACAGGACCGAGGTCAGATGACGACGACTCCCGATCCTGGCGTTGCCAGGAACGACAAGGCGATGAACACTGCGCCAGCGTCGCGGGGCCATAGACGTAACGTGACCCCGTCACGATTCCGGCTTCGCTGTTGCACTAAGAAGCAGTATCAGTGTTGTCTTAGCAGTGCTCCCGTTGCCCTGTCGGCTTCCCGACTTGAGCTTCGTTTTGAGGATTACAAGTAGATTTTACCACAAAAAGTCGAAGGGGTCAAGGACGTTCCCCGTCCCTGACCCCTGTGCACTGTCTCTGTCCGTCCGGGAGCGGCCCGCGTGGCGCTTCGCTCACGGCCCCGTAGACGTCCCTACAGGCCGCCTATTTGACGAGAACCATCTTCCTCGATGCGCTCCAGGCGTCCACGGACAGGCGGCAGAAGTAGATGCCCGATGCCACCGGCCTCCCACCGTCGTCCCGGCCGTCCCAGCTGGCGACGTGGTGGCCGGCCGGCG
>JBDRTQ010000411.1:0-4220 GCA_043823885.1 Candidatus Eiseniibacteriota bacterium
CGCGGCCGCGCGGACGGCCGCGCTCTGTGCCTCGGACAGCCCGGTCGTCGCGACGACGAGTCCCACGCCCGCGTCCGCGGCAAACCCCGCGCACAGCACGGACTGCTCTGGAACAGAGAAGTCCACGAGGACGTCGAATCCTCCCGGGCCGAAGTCGGCCAGCCCACCAACAACGAGCCCGTCCGGAGAGCCCGCCCCGCAAACGTCGACGAGCTTCCGCCCGATGGATCCGTGGTCGGGCGCCTCGAGTCCGCCGACGAGTTCCACGCCCTCGGCCGCTGCGAGTTCTCTCGCGACGAGCATGCCGGTGCGCCCACATATGCCGCTCACTATTGTACGTACCACGCAGCCTCCCGGATCGGCCGTCCGACCGTTGCCAGCCTTTGTGTGATCGGTGGATTATGCGGATTGTTCTGCTGCGAGGGTGCCCAAGTCAAGGCCAAAAGCCGGATGACGCCCTGGCCGGGGTGCGTACGACGCGGCCACGACCGCCGCTACGCGTCCTTACCTGAACGTTCTTTCGAGAAGGAGTCGAGGGTCGCGCGGACCGCTCGTGATATCTCGGACGGACCGAAGGGTTTCTGAAGGTAGGTCGCCGCGCAGCTGGAGAGCTTGGCGACGTCCCTCTCTTCCGGGAAGCCGCTCATCACTATGAGCGGGATGTCGAACCCCTCCCTGGTGAGGTGTTCCCACATGTCCCTGCCGCTCATCTCCGGCATGACGACGTCGCTGACGACCAGGGAGACCTCCTCAGCCAGCCTCGCTTCCTCCAGAGCCTCGCGACCGTTCGACGCCTCGACGACCCTGTAGCCGCTGGCCTCGAGCGCCTCGCGGACCATCGCCCTGACGCCCGCGTCGTCTTCCACCACCAGGATGGTTTCGTTGTTGCCGGAGGAGAGCCCCAAGGGCTTGCTGTCCTCGATCTCCTCCTTGTCCGGGGGCCTCACGGGCAGGAAGATACTGAACGCCGTGCCCTTGCCGAGCTGGCTCTCGACGTCGATGAAGCCTCCGTGGCGGCGCGCGACGCTGAACGCGATCGACATGCCGAGACCCGTGCCTCTGCCGGATTCCTTTGTAGTGAAGAACGGCTCGAAGATGCGTTCCTTCGTCTCGTCGTCCATGCCGGATCCGTTGTCCGCGATCTCGAGTATCTGGCAGCGCTCGATGCCCGGAATGGTGAAGCGGCGCGCGAGGGCGTCCACCGTCGGCATCTGCCGCGTGGATATCGTTATCTTCCCGCCGTTCGGCATCGCGTCCCGCGCGTTGATTGCGAGGTTCATGATCAACTGGTTGATCTGCTGCACGTCTCCGACGATGGTGTCCATGTCGGGCGCGAGGTCGAACTCGACGGAGACCTTGTCGCCCAGCATCCGTCCGACGAGCTTCATCGTCTCGGTGACCGTGTCGTTGATGTTCACCGGGCCCGTCGTGGCGGTGTCGCGCCTGCTGAAAGTCAGGAGCTGACGCGTCAGCGCGGCGGCACGCTCGCTGGCCATGACGATCTCGCTCAGTCCCGGAAGCGCCCTGTACTCCTCAGGGAGCCGGGACATCAGCAGCTGCGCGTAGCCCTGGATGGTGGTGAGCAGGTTGTTGAAGTCGTGAGCGACCCCGCCGGCCAGCTGGCCGACCGCTTCCATCTTCTTCGAGTGATGGTACTCGGACTCGAGCTGAGCGCGCTCCTCGATCTCGAGTTCGCGCGACAGGGCTCCGGAGATCAGCCCGGCGACGACCTCGAGCAACTGCTTGTCCTCCGTGCTCCAGGGTCTCACCGATCTGCAGCGCTCGAAGCTGGTCCAGCCGGTGGCTGCGCCCTGCACGTTCGTGGGGATCAGGAGCAGCGAGCGGATCCCCCCTGCCTTGAACGGCGCCGCCTGCCCGGGCGGGAGCTGTTCGATGTCGTCCACCTGAACCGTCCTGCCGGCGGCCATTGCGTCGGCCCACTCCGGGATCTCTTCAGGGGCGAACGCGGGCGCCTCGTCCCCGGTCACCGTGAACTCGGCATCGCGCCACTCGTGCGTGACCTCGCTGACGTGCTCCCCGGCCCGTCTCTTGAGCAGACGCACCCTGTCGAAGGACCACCCGCGCCCTACGCGTGCAAGCACGTCGTCCATGCGCGCGGCGGGGGCATCATAGTCCTGAAGGAGTATCGACGCGACCGTGTTGAGCAGCGACTCGTGAAGCACCTGACGTTCGAGGGCCTCTCGCGCCAGGAGGTTCATTCTGTCGACCCACAGGATGGCGCACATCGAGATGAAGAGGTCCAGGTCGTGGCCCATCAACTTGGGGGCCTGGGCCGGGTCCTCGGACATCGTGCCCGCCACCAGAACCGTTTCCATCTGCCCGTGACGCGTGTCGGGTATCCACACGAAGAAAGGCAACCCGAGCGCCGATCTGACCTGCTCGATCCACGGTTCTTCAGGCGTCTCCCCGTTGACCAGCTGAGGCCTGGACCACGCCTCCCTGGCGTCGGCCGGCAGCGTCAGGCAAGCGTCCTGATCGTCGTGGGCCGATCCCAGCGCGGCTGTCTGACGGAGGCACGTCCCGGAGTCGCTGAGTTCAAGGATCACCGCGCGCTTCATCCAGAGCTCGGACACGATCGCCTTGAGCGCGATCCCGTAGAGCTCCTCGAGCGAGGGCGCACGACTGGTGCTGTACTGGAAACCCGTCAGAAAGCTGAAGGCCTTCCTGGACCGACGTACCTCCTGGGTCAGGTGCATGACCTTGTAGTCAGCACGCACGACCTCGCCGCCCAGCTTCTCAAGGCGTGATCTCAGCCCCTTGAGCTGGCGCTCGAGTTCATCGGTCCGGGAATCCTTCTCTTCGATCGGGTCGGGCAACGTCTAGTCCTCCGAAAGTACGATCAGCACGCCGGTCCAGTCGAGCGCGCGCGAGCCGCCCATGAAGGGGGCGATCTCAACGCCGGAGTAGAAACCAAGAAGCGGCATCTGCGAACCGATTGTCTCCTGGATGATGGCGCCCTCTTCGGCTCCTGCACCCGAGAAGCCGCTGGTCCTGCCGGCGCAGTCGATGTACAGCGCGAGGAACGGGTCGCCGCCCCCGACGCTCTTCAGCACGCTGTTGGACATCTCACGGGCCGAACTGAGCATGTGCTCGTTGCTGCGGCGCATGACCTGAACCCTCTCGCCGACCCCGAAGTCTGATTCGAAGAGGACGACCGAGCCGTCGTCGGGGTTCGCGGCCGCGATGAGCCTGTTGACGTACTCGTTCTCGTCGAAGTCACCGTAGGGGTCGGTGCCGTAGTTGGCGCCGAGCGTTACAAGAAGCGAATACTGCTGCCAGTCACGGGCTGCCCCGGCGCCGATGATGTCCTCGATGACGTCCAGCGCGGGACGACCGTCGAGCTCTCTGACGATCGGACCGTCGATCCTGGTGATGGTGTGGTAGTCGCTGGCCGGCTCGCACCCGTGGCTGATGGCGTGGTGTACGGAGCAGTCTCCTGAGACGACGACGCCCACCGCGTGCTGCTTCATCGCCCGCTCGTTGGCGAAGACGTGCGATCCGGACCACTGGTAGTCATTGATCATCCCGCCTCCGAGCACGGGAGCGTGTCGTCCGCCGAGACCCCTTTCGACACCCTTGATGAGCTGGCTGGCGAGATTGACCGTGAGCGGAGGTGTCGACTTCACGGAATCGTAGAAGAGCAGGATGGCCTGCGCGTCCTCTTCGGAACGTCCGGCGAGCATGCGTCCGAGTTCCTCGCCGGCCACCTCTTCGCCTTCCTTGAGCCCGCCGCCGACCGACATCGCATCAAACCTGATGGAGTCCGAGGAGACCACCGCGACGCCGGCTTCATACCCGCCGTAGCTGGACTTCTCGTTCGTGATGACGCCGACGGCGGTTCCGCCGATCAGTGTGGTTTCTCCGACCACCTCATGCACAGCCTTGAGGAAGTTGATCGGATCATGGTTGCCGCCGCAGAAGGCCACGGTGAAGTCGCTTCGCTCCAGCGACCCGTTGCCCATCGCCTTCTCCGCGCACACGTGCCCTGCCTCGATCGAATCTGTGACATCTACGTAGCCGACACCCGACTTCACTGTCTTCATTGCTCTCTCCTTCTCGCGCCGTCAGCGCGGGCGCCGCCGTCTCCGGGATCAGCCCGCGTCGCGTCCGACGCTCCCTTGTCACCTTCGCGCCCGAATTGCGGCGCGCGGACCTGTCGCACCGGATACAAAGCAAGACCCGTTCCAGCGGGAAGGCCC
>JBDRTQ010000412.1:0-13921 GCA_043823885.1 Candidatus Eiseniibacteriota bacterium
TGATCTGGGAGCCCGGGCGCGTCCCTAACGCGCGGACAAGGTGCCCGATGTCGAGGCCGGAGGAGCTGGCCAGGATCCGCGTCTCGCCGCTCAGACTCACGAAGCCCCCGACCGTCACGCTGCCCCCGGCGGGCTCGCCGAGAACGTGGCGACGCAGGACGTCGACCGCGAACTCGTCGAACTCAACCCTGCCGCCCGCAACATTGAAGTACACGGTGTCGGTGAGGGAGAACTCCGCGAGATCGAACGACGCGGACAGCTCCGTGAAGAGACCTCGTCCGGTGACCGACGCCAGCGAGTCCACGGTGCCGGTCAGGAGCGCGGACCCGTCCAGCCTGAACCGCTTCTCACCTCGCACTCCCGGCAGAATCGGTTCCGTTGCGTCCAGTATGAAGCCCTCCGCCGCGACACTGACACCGAACTCCCGTCCGGGGTCCAGCCTGAGGACGGTCAGAGAATCCGGCGAGACGGGTACGGCGCCGTTGATCCATATCAGACCCGACTCGGTGCTCGCGGCGGTCACCTCGAACATGATGTCGGAGGAATCGCCGACGGCGTCCAGCGTGGCGGAGTCCAGCGAGAGGCCCGACATCTCGAAGTCCCTGAGAGAGACGTCGGCGGAGAACACCGGTGACTGCCGCGTGCCGGCCAGCCGCACGTTGCCCGCAACTCTCCCGCGCGGCGGAAACTCAAGAGGACGGGGTAGAAGCTGGGCGAGTTCGTGCAGCTCGGCCCCGCCGAAGCTCAGGGCCAGGTCCAGAGCTCCCGATGCACGGTAGCTGCCCGCGACGGACGCCTCACCGAACGTGCCGGAGAGCGCGGCCTCGGTCAGGCGGATCGAGTCTGGCGACGCGGCGAAACTGAAGGGAGCCGTGAGCGCGGCGTTCTGTCCGCGCACGGCGAGGGTGAGTTCCGCAATACTACCCGTCATCGCGTAGGCGCCGCCTACCTCTCCGCTCACGTCGGCAACGCCCGAGAGCACCCCCGCGAGTGACATCGCTTCGCGAAGGGAGTCGTCGATGACCGCCGCGAGGTCGAACGATCTTACGACAGCGGACGTGGTGTAATCTCCCCCCGCGCCCAGCGAAGCGGTGCCGAGCAGCGATGAGTCGAAGGCCTCGTAGACCACTTCGTAGAATCCCTCCAGTCCGGACGCTTCGACCCGGACCGGTCCGGCCTGCACGTCGCCGTATCTGAGCTAGGGAAACTCGGCGTTGCCGGAGAGCGAGGGCGATGCGCCGATGTCGCTCACCTTGAACTCGTCCGATCCGCTACCGGCCAGCTCGGCAATGCCGAAGACGTGGCCGAGCGTCCCCAGGTCGTCGGCCGCGAGCGAGACGGAAAGCTCGCGGAGTCCGCCGTCGGTCAGCCGGCCGTTGGCGGTGAACTGCGCCGCGCAGCAGGATCCGGCGGACACGAGAAGTCCCTCCGTCAACTGGCCCCTGACCGACAGCGAGCCCAGGTCCTTCTCCGCGGCGACGAGCCGCGATGCGTTCAGGTCGAACGACGCGTTCAGGTTCGACAACCCCGGCGCCCCCCAGTCGACGGACACCGTTCCGCCGAGCCTTCCGGACACGCGCGCTTCGCTGTCGGGCGCAAGCGCGGCAAGACGATCCAGTGCCACACCCTTGAGGTCCGCCCTGCCACTCAGACGCGGAAACCCGTCGCCCCCGGCGTCCGGGAACTCGACCGTCGCCGAGGCGTCCACACTGCCGCCCATTGCATCGATGTGAAGCGACTCCGCGCTGAGCGCGGCGATGTCCCCCTTGAGCGACGCGGTCACGAGTTCGAACTCCGCCGCGCCGTAGCGGACGTTCTCCGCGCGCAGGCGGGCCGAATAGACGGGCGATGCGAACGGACCGCTCATTTCCGAGTAGAGCGAAAGCGCTCCGGTGATGCTCTTGAGGTCGCCCGAGGCGGCGGACGCTCCTAGCAGCGCCGCCAGCTGCGACAGGTCGTGCGTGGATTCGATCGTCAGGTGCGCGGAGGGCCCGGCGGCGGAGCCGTCGGCCCGAAGAGCCGCGGCGCTGGACCCGTCCGTCTCGGGAGCCCCGTCGGAAACAGGCGACCCGGCGCCCGTCAGCTGCACGGTCCCGGCGGCCGACGCGTCGCCGGCGTTCGTTCGAAGCGCAAGAGAATCGAGCGTCAGGAGCTCAAAGGCGGCAAGCGTCGCCATTCCCTCGAACTCACCGGCGATGGGCTCACCGAGCGAGCGGAGCTCGAGCGTCACTGCTCCCCGAAGGGACATGTCGAACTCCCCCAGAGCGCCGGACGCGGTGCCATCGACGGGGCCCAGTGCCATCGCGAAACCCGATTCGTCGTTGCGCACCCTGACGGTGACGTCCGCGAGCGCGAGGTCAAAACCGATCTCCCACGCGCCTTCGTCCGCGCCATCGGACCGTCCGGCCGAGCGACCGAGTCTCGACCAGCCGACCGGCTTCCCGTCGTCGCCCCTCACGAAGAGAAGCTCGGCTCCCTCGATCCGAACGACCTCAAGCTCTGCACGTTTCGAACTCAGGCTGAACCCACCCAGCCTGGCGCCGATCCGGTCGGCCTCAAGAAGCCGGGTTCCGTCCTGTGTGGTGAGAAGCACATCCTGGAAGGTGATGCCCCGAACGAGGCTTCCGCTCGTGGACCCGATAGAAAGCTCGACGCCCGAATCGCCAGCGGCCCTGGACCAGCCGATCGAGGACGCCATCCGCACACCAAATGGGGTCAGGAACAGAACGGCCACCAGAATCGCGAGCGCGACCCCGATGGCTGCGAGTACTCGAAGCGATGTGCGAGGCAGACGTTTCGACAAAGGCGCACCTCCGGCCGGTCTGCTTCAGTCTAGCAGGCCGGAGGCCCCGCTCCAAGTCCGCGGTGAGCGGAGTGTGCGGCGTGCCGCTGCCCGCCGTCAAGGCCCCTGCGGCGTGCTACTGGCTCTGCGCTGCGGGCCGCACGACGCGCACCGTGTAGATCCCCGGGCCGGCCTCTTCGACGAACGCGAACTCGACGCCCCACGCATCATCGTCAAACGGACCGAGCGTCACGGAGTAGCCACTGAGGTTCGCCATCACGTCGCCGGCGGGCTCGAGCGTGCGTGTCGCGCTTGTCTTCCAGCGATCCAGACTCCACCGCACCGTCCCGGGAGCGTCGGACATGATCCGGAGAAGCTGCCCCGGCTCCATCGCCCTCACCGGCTCGTCCTTGGTCCACAGCACCTGCTTCCGGACAATGGGCTCGTCCAGAAACTCGGGCGGCTCCTCTCCGAGGGAACGATAGATGTTCTTCAGGTGGTCGCGGAACAGCATGTCGAACATCCAGTCGACACCCTGCGGGAGAATGAAGTCGTCGCCGAACCACCAGAACCAGTCGCTCCCCTCGGCGGCGTAGAGCGACTCGAAGGCCTCCGGATACGCCTCGGGTGTCGCGCCCACTTCGTCCATGTGCCTGCGGACCAGACCGAGAACCTCCCACGCCCGGTTCTCCTGCGGCGAGCCGATCCAGATGTTGAGGTCGTTGCCGTGCGGCGAGCCCATCTCGTCGATCCAGCTTGCGGTGAAGAGCGGCGCGACGGAGTACTGTTCCTCGACGGGATGGGCCTTGACACCCCTGGTCGCGTCGCCGGCGATGAACTCCGACGGAGTGACCGCCACGAGGTCCGGGTCGTCGTTGAGACGGGAGTAGAGCCCTCGGAGGAAGGCCCGCGCGTCGTTGCGATACGAGCCCCAGGCGTTCTCGCCGTCTACCGCTATCGTCAGGATCCTCTCGGACGGCTTCTTGACCCGCTTGGCGAAGCCCTCACGGATCCAGCCGAGGAACTCCCCGGCCGCCCGGTCGTAGTCCGCGTAGCTCTGCATGCTGAAGCCTATGTCGTCGGACAGGCGCGTGTGCCGGAAGAACGTGCTGACCTGATGGCCGGGCCGGCCCGCGAGGTACGGTCTCAGGAGGATTTCGGGATCTTCCGTCTCGTAGCCGTGCTCTCCCGACTTCTCGAGCACGCCCCGGTCGGTCGCCATCCACCGGAACCCCGCGTCGTGCACGAGTTCCACCATGTGCTCGCCGACGGAGCCCTCGGACGGCCAGAGCCCCACGGGCTCCCGGCCGAAACGGTCGCGGTAGAAGTCCGCGGCCTTCTCGAGCTGCGCCCGCGCGTCCTCGGGATGGCTGAAGCGTGGCGGGAGAGTCGCTCCGGAGGCGTCGATGGTCGCCAGGTCGGTATCAACGAGCAGAGGGAGAATGGGATGATAGAAGGGCGAGACAGTCACCTCTATCTGCCCCTTCTCGACCAGGTGCGCATGGATCGGCACGACGTTCTTCATTATCGCCAGCTGAGCCTCAAGAATGCGCACGATGTCGTTCGTGTCGAAGCCCCTGCCCTTGTCGATGAACTCGCGCACGCAGACTTCTTCTCCACCGTGAAGCCGCCACGGTTCGCATCTGGCCTCGGGTGGGAACCACGCGATGTTGAACCACGCCTTGAGATCGTCTATGTCAGAATCGGTGAAGGCGCGGCACTCGCGCCTCATGCGCAGGAGCTCCGCGTATCGGGGGTAGATCTCCACCTCGTGCCGCCAGTTGGCGTCGAAGAAGCGCGACACGATGAAGTCTTTATCCGAGTCGGTCAGGTGTTCCGTCGGGGTCAGGCAGAGTTCCATCCAGAGGTCGGTGGCCCCGTTGTCGACGTAGTCCTCGAGCTGGACGATCATCGACGGGACGAGGTTGATGGTCAGATGCACGTTCGGGTAGTCGGCCACCATCGCGGCCATCGCGTAGTAGTCGCGGACCGAATGCAGACGGACCCACGGGAGAAGATACGCGCCCGTCGGGTCGCCGGACATGCCCTTGCGGTAGAACGGCTGATGCTGGTGCCAGAGGATCGCCACGGACAGTTTGCCGCGACGCGCGCGACGGGGAGTCGGTCTTCCGGCGCTCTTGCTTTCGGTCTTGTCCCCCGTGTCTCCGTCACGCCGTGTCGCGGGCCCGCTCACGCGGTCACCTTGCCGACACGTCCCGGCGGCGCGGGAGGCCCGTCGTCAGCGTAGATGCGGTAGTCGATCCACTGGAAGATGTGGTCGCGCCACTCGATCTCGCCCAGGAACTTCTCGTCGATCCGGTTGGCCTTGATGTCCTCGTAGAGCCTCGTGAATCTCGACACGTGCGCGCGGGTGCGTTTGTGCGCGTAGTCGTCCATGGTGCCGGTTTTTATGATGAAGGCCCAGTCGCTGGCCTGAGCCAGCAGGAGTTCGCGCGCGGCCTGATTCAAGGCGCGCAGCCTCAGGCCTTCGGCGTGCGGGTGGGACTTCGCGAGTTCGGTCATTCGCGCTGCGGCCCGGTGGAGATGAGGGTAGACGTAGTGGTTCGAGCTGTTCAGCCAGACCTCGCTGTACCCCCTGTAGCCCCAGCTGGAGTGGAACGGTCGTGCGGTCTGGAACGGCCCCTCGCTCCCCAGGTAGTCCATGGGCGTGCACGTCCGTACGGAGCCCTGAACCTCGTGCACCTTCCTGAAGAACGCCTCGAGCCACATCGGACCTTCGAACCACCAGTGGCCGAAGAGCTCGGCGTCGTAGGGCGCGACGACGATGGGCCGCTTCCCCATGACCCCGTGAAGGTGCTCGATCTGCTGCTCGCGATTGAACAGGAAGTTGGCGGCGTGCGCGACGACCCGCTCGCGCGCGACCTCGGGCTCGTACAGCTCCTTGTCGTCCGTCTCACCGGTGATCCTGTAGAACTTGAGCCCGAGCGCTTTGCGAATGCCGTCGTGTCCCAGGAACGGCTTTATGTAGTCGAGGTCGAGTTCGTACGAGTAGTCCTTGTAAAAATCCCGGTAGCAGGGATCGCCCGGGTAGCCTTCCTTCGAACTCCACACCTGCTTGGACGACTCGAAGTCCCGCCCGAAGACCGCGACGCCCGCGGGCGTGATGACGGGCGAGTACGGCCCGAACTTCGGCTTGGGGGCCGCGTGAAGAATGCCGTGCGTGTCAACGAACGTGTAGCGGATGCCCTGCTCTGCCAGGTACTCGTCGACGCCCGCGAAGTAGCCGCACTCCGGCAGCCAGATGCCGGCGGGGGGGCTGCCCAGCGAGTTCCGATGGCTCTCGACCGCCAGCCGTATCTGGGCGCGGACGGCGGCCGGAAACTGCTCCATCAACGGCAGGTAGCCGTGCGTGGCGCCGCAGGTTACGAGGTCCAGCTTCCCCGCGTCGCGGAAAGACCGGAAGGCCTGGACGAGGTCCAGACCGTATTCCTCAGTGAAGACACGCCGGCAGTCGGTGAAGAGACCGTGATACATCTCCGCCAGCGCGCGCAGCCTGGGGCTCTTCCGGTTCCTCTCGATCTCGCTCTCCGCGAGTTCGACGAGACGCGAGACGTGCGCGATGTATCGTTCCTGGAGCAGCGGGTCCTGCAGCATCGCGATGAGCGGAGGAGAGAGCGACATCGTCAACCTGAAATCCACGCCGTCGTCCGTCAGCTTCTGGAAGGCACGGATGAGCGGAATGTACGTCTCGGTGACGGCCTCGAAGAACCAGTCCTCCTCGAGGAAGCTCTGGTACTCGGGATGCCTGACGTAAGGCAGATGAGCATGCAGAACGAGGCTCAGATAGCCCTTTTCCATGGTGCTCCCGTTCTGTCAGGGAATGAATGAATCGCCGGCGGAGGCGCGCTTCAGGCGTCTCAACCTTGCCCCCACCCGCCGGAGCCCCATCCTCCGGAGCCGGATGTGGGGCCTCGCTCATCGGTCGAGTAGATCTCTCCGAGCGACTCGAGAGTGACCCATTGCTCGTCAACCTCGGCGGACGGGCCAATGGGCGGAAGCGACACGCGGTTGGACCTGGCAATGACCACGAACGACCCGTCGGGCAGGATCAGGCCGATGTCGATGCAGTAGTCGCTCTCCACGTGCGTGACATTGATATACCAGTCGCGCGCGCCCGGGGCGACGTCTATGTCATGATACCCGACGGGGTGGTCCGCGTCGGTGCCCGTCACATCGTAGACGCGCAGAACGAGCCTGCTGTTCCGCAGCGCCTCCTCGCCCAGCCTCGCCAGGAGATTGTCGTTGAGGTCCGGCGAGAATTCCCAGTATGCGAAGAGCCAGTACGGATCGCGCACCATCAGGACCGCGAGGTCTTCCCCGTGGGTAGCCGGGAACGTGAACCCGTCATCGATGTCGGGGGCTTCCTGGGCGCCGAGGTAGTACTTGCTGGCCTTGATCCGCTCCTCGCCCATGGTGCGATAGATGGAGAACGCCCTGCGAGTGCGAGGTGCGAGTCCGCGTCCCGTCTGCTCCTCGAGGTCAGCCGCATGTTTCGACGCCGGTTCCGTCGACGCCTTCCCCGCCCCGGCCACCTTCTTCTTCGGTGCGGCCTTCACGGGCTTCTTCCCGGCGACCTTGTCGGATGTCTTCGGTGCGGCCGCCTTCTTCTCCCTACCCCTCGCGTGCGTCCATGAATCGGCGCGACCGGACCCGGGCGCGGCCAGCAGGGCGACCAACTCGGCCTTCCTGAGTGCTGAGAGGCCCTTGAGCCCGGAGGCCTTCGCCAGCGCTCTCAACTCCTGAACGCTCTTTTTGGACAGCTCGCTCTTGTTCACCTTGCACCTTGCCGCGAAGCGGCGTTCCGGGGGTGTGAGGCGTCCGCCACACGCCCGCCATCGGACCTTCCTGCAATGGGCTCAGTATGTTCCGAGACCCCCCTCGTGTCAACCTGAACCCGGAGTCCCCACGCAATTACAGCTTCCGAGGACGCCACGGCCTCACGGGCCTGTGTCCCCGGAATCCCGGTAAACGCCCTCCGGTATCCCGGCCGGCGTCACGCCGGCCTCACCGGCTAGTCCGCCGTGATCTCCGTGCCCGCTATCGGTGACAGGTCCTCGGGGTAGTCCTGCACCCATCCGTGCTCAAGCCCCGCGCTCTCGAGAGCGTCCTGGGCCTCGGCCCATTCCTCCCGGGTGATCCTCCGCGCCAGTTCGGGGAATTCCAGGGCGCGGCAGGCGGGATAGTACTGGGCCATGAGGCTGACGTGCGTCCTCGCACCAAGTTCCCTGGCGATGAAGCGCATCGCATCGCGCGTACCCGCGTGGCCGTTCGGCAGGACCAGGTGCCGCACGATGAGTCCTCTCTCGGCCACGCCACGCCGGTCGCAGATGAGATCTCCCACCTGGCGGTGCATCTCGGCCAGGGCGATCCTGCTGACGGGAACGTAGTCGGGGGCGTCCGAGTACTTGCCCGCCGCGTCACCCGAGGAGTAGCGGACGTCGGAGAGGTAGACATCGACGACCCCGTCCAGGAGCCCGAGCGCGAACCTGGACTCGTAGCCGGAGGTGTTCCAGACCACGGGCAGCAGGACGCCTCGGCGCCAGGCAAGCACGAGGGACTCGAGCACGTGTGGAAGGAACTGCGTCGGAGAAACGTGGTTGATGTTGTGGCATCCGGCATCCCACAACCGGCTCATCATCGCAGCGAGTTCCACGATCGTGCGGTCGGCTCCGTCTCCGTGCTGGCTCATTCGATAGTTCTGGCAGTAGCAGCACGACATCGTGCAGTGGCTCCAGAAGATGGTCCCGGAGCCGTTTGTTCCCGAGATAGGCGGCTCCTCTCCCGGATGCGGCATGTGCCGGTAGACCCTCGCTGCCCGCCCGGCCCGGCAGTACCCGAGTTCGCCCGCGAGCCGGTCGACGCCGCACTCCCGCGGGCAGAGCCTGCACGCGGCAAGCGATTCTCTGGCAGCGGCCGCCCTCTCCTCGAGTTCTCCGCTCTCGGCCAGCGACACAAACACCGGAACAGACAAAGGCTGCACCCTCCCATCAGATTCCGCCTGCAACAATTCCAGGAGGAACGGTACATGCACTTCCACCCAGAACGCAATCACGCAATCGGCATATGTGCAGGCAATCGGCACACGTCCCGCGAGGGCATTCCGGTCCTCGCCGGCGGCGTAGTGCGCCTCCAACGAGGACGGCGAGCTCCGCCGCGGCGAGCCGTCCGGGATGGTCTGCCCGGGCCGAGACCACTACACGAGGGTACCGCCAATGACATCGACGAGGATACTCATCGCGATCGCATCTCTTATGGTCTGCGCCGTGGCCGCCGCTTCTCAAGGCGCTCCGTCCGAGGAGCTGCCCGGCGGCGTCGCGCTCAGTCAGCCAGGGGACGTCTGCGATAACGGACACACGAACTACTACTGGACGCTCGAGGACCGCTTCGCCGGCCAGGAGTCGTACCGGGTCTTCTGTGGCCCGGCCGAGTGCGGCGGGTGCGAGGGCGGATGGCGGCCCGTCAGCGTCACGATGTATCTCTACTGGGAAGTGAGTAACGACTGCGCCCTGACCGTGCAGGCTGAGATTCACGAGGCGAACCCATCGGGTCCCGGAAGGCACGAACAGGGACGTCTCGTGGCCGTCTCCGAGCAGAAGACGGTCGGACCGTTCAGGCCGGCGGGGCTCTGGGCCGTTACGGTGGCCATGCCCCCCGACTCACCAAGGATCAACGGGCCGTGCTTCGCGACCCTCCGGTTCCTCGACACGTGCGATGAGCTTCCCGCCATGGTCGCGGCTCCCGGGGCGTGCGAGGCCCTGCAGTCATGGAACGACCGCGGAGAGGGCTGGACGGACATGCGCGACCTCGACCTGCCGGGAAACCTGAGCGCCTACGCCTCGTTCGAGTGCCAGCTCGTGCCGGTGGAGGAGAGGGTGGCCTGGACGACGATCAAGGGCATGTACGAAACTGGCAGGTAGGAGGGTCGGAGTTGTCTGCGCGGCGCTCCCCACGGAAGGCGCGTGGCTGTGCGCCTATCGGAACAGGATGATCGAGACTCCACTCGCTCCCACCATGACGGTGCCGGCCGTGGCCTCCAGAGCGAGGCCCTCCGCGGCGACCGACAGCGACCTGGTGAACTCGTGGATGCCGTTCCTGACCTCGAACGCCTCCCCGTCCAGGACGATCGTGTACTCCCCCGGAACGGTCACGACCACGGTGCGGAAATCGAACTCGTCGTCCCCGAGAACGACGGCGACGGGAATCCCCATTGTGTAGAGGTGCGTGCCCCACGAGTACTCGATCTTGAGGCGACCGGTGTGCACCTCCCGGTGCGCGTCGACCTTCTCGATCCGCGACGGGTCGAAGCTGACCTCACCGCTCGCCAGCAGATGCGTGCTGATCGACAGGGTCGGCACGTCGCTCCGCACGATGCCCTCGAAGAGACGCTCAGCGTCGCTTTTGGACTCCTCGATCGTGGTGGTCATGCCAGCAACGAGTTCATCGTACCCGAACCTGTCGAGGACGCTGTGGGCCGGCGGCAGACCACCCCTCACCTGCTGTAGCATGACCTCGAACGGATCGACACAGCCGAGCATCACTTCTCTCTTCCAGCCGGGGTCGAACCGGTCCATCACGCCGCAGAGCACGGCGCCCGTCCACCGGAAGCGCTCGCCGCGATACCAGTCGAGGCCGGGGGTCTCGGGGAAGCACCGCTCGAGGGCGCCCGGCTCCCCCAGAACATCACTGAGACGCGGGCCGAACCTGCCGCCGAGGTGCGCCTCCGCCTCCCGCCTGCACCGCTCCGCCAGGTAAGCCGGAATGCCCTCGCTGAATTCGATCCGGCGCTCGAACTCCGCGTAGCGGCCGCCCATCCTCAGACGGCGGTGCCGCCGCACGCTCGCGAACTCGCGAACGCACAGGTCGAGCGAATCGTCTGGCGCGAGGGCCACTCTGTGAAGAAGACGGCACTCGATGTCCGCGAGGACGAGGTTCCAGGCGTCCAGGGGGTATCCCGACACAAGATCTATCGGCTCCATCTTCCCGGCACAGACTTCCGCGCCGTGCGCCCGGAAGGATGCCTCGAACGCCAGCGGGACAACCTCCTCCGCCAGTCCCCCGGGACCGAGCACCGCCGTGGAGACGCCTTCGATGAGTCGGGCCTCGCCGGGTGGCACGTCACCCGCCTCCGCACGATAGACGGCCGGGCGGAGGGAAGACTCCTCCCTGACTCGCCGGAAGTGGGCCGGTGGCCGCGGATGGTTGATGAGATAGTAGCTGCTGTCGGGGCCCTGCAGTGCGAACGGCGTCTCCGAAATGTCCCAGGACGGCCAGAGGTCCTCGCTGAACTCGGCCATCTCGAGGATGGCCTCTATCTTGAGGAGCGCGTCCTCGGTCCGGGCGTCCATGGCGGCGGCGGGAACCCACGTCGATGCGATGACGAGTGGCAGTATCAGAGCGGCAAGCAGACTTTGTGTTCCTGAGGGCTCAGCGGACATTCCGACCCTCCTTCTGCGGGTCCGGGGAATCTGGACCCGGAACTCATTCTAGGACCCGCGCAGACGTGGAGCAAGAGGTGGTACCGCTCCATAACTGAGAGACGATTCGGGCACTGCTTGACTGTGTGCTCAAATTGCGATATAATAAGGTGCAAGGGCATATTCTGCACCATTACCCAACGGGCCCGGCGGGCCTTCCGCTCTGAGCCCAAGGAGGAGATACATGCCACGGATCTTTCGCACGACGCTCGGCGCGTCTCTGGCGGTCCTCACCTGCCTGATCGCCGTGACGGCGATCGCGACCGCCCGTCCCGCCTACCTGGACGACAGGCGACCCGGCGACGACTCGCGGAGCATTCTGTGGGAGCCCAAGCAGGCGGCGTTCGAGAAGCTCCAGGCCGCGCTGGCCCTGCCGCCGACGGCGGAGCGCGCGTCTCAGGACGACTTCGACGCCAACTACTACGACATTGATATCGAGATAGATGAGGGACCGGAGACGGTGGCCGGGTCGGTGACCATGCTCGGGACGAGCACGGTCGACGGCCTGACTACTGTGATCCTCGACCTGTATGACAACATGACGGTCGATTCGGTTGCGCACGATGGTGTCTCCGCCTCGTATTCGCACAGCAGCGACCGCATCAACGTCAGCCTCAACAGTACAGTGAACACCGGCGGCCAGTTCGAGGTGTCGGTCACTTATCACGGTGCGCCGGTTGACGACGCCCTCAACTTCTCGACGCACAACACGGTTCCCATTATCTCGAGCCTCTCTGAGCCGATCGGCGCGCGCCAGTGGTGGCCCTGCAAAGACACTCCGGCCGACAAGGCCGACTCCGCCAGGATCGCCCTGACCGTAAACGACGCCTACGTCGCCGTCTCTAACGGCATGCTGGTCTCCGAGGTCGACAACGGCAGCACGAAAACATACACGTGGTTCGAGAGCTACCCCATCACGACCTACCTCATCTCGGTAGCCATCACGAACTACTCGAGCTTCACCGACTACTACACGCACCCGGGCGGCTCGATGCCGATAGAGAACTACGTCTACCCCGAGCACTACTCCAACGCCGTAGAGGACCTGAACATAACGGCCGACGCCATCGACATCCTCTCTCAGATCTTCGGGGAGTACCCCTTCATCAATGAGCGCTACGGCCACGCCATCTTCCCGTGGGGCGGAGCGATGGAGCATCAGACCTGCACGAGCTACGGCAGGGTGCTGATCCGGGGCGACCACTACTACGACTGGATCCTCGTTCACGAGCTCAGCCACCAGTGGTGGGGCGACTGGGTCACGTGCGACACATGGGAAGACATATGGCTCAACGAGGGCTTCGCCAGCTACTCCGAGGCCGTCTACTTCGAGGACCTCGGCGGTGAGTCGGGCTACGACGACTACGTCGATGGGTACGACTCGTTCGGCTACTTCGACGGCCCCATCTACGACCCGTGGACGACCTTCAGCCGCACGGTCTACGACAAGGGCGCGCTCGTGCTTCACATGCTGCGCCGCGTTCTCGCGCTGCAGGACGGAGTGGTGGACCACTATCCCATCGATCGCCTCCAGTCCGCGCTGGCGGAGTACGGCGCGACCTACGCGTACGACTCTGCGACAACTGCCGAGCTGCAGACCATACTGGAATCGCACTACGGCGGCAGCCTCGACTGGTTCTTTCTGCCGTGGATCTACGGAGAGAATCGTCCCGACTACGAGTGGTCGTGGATCGCGGGCAACCACGGTCCGCCCTACGGGGTGATGCTCCATGTCGATCAGGTCCAGTCGAATGCCGGACTCTTCACGATGCCGATCGATATCAAGATCCACACGACCGCCGGCGATACGATCGTCGTCGCGTGGAACGACCAGCTGAACCAGGACTTCTTCTTCGAGGTCGGCGCCCCTGTTACCGACGTCACGTTCGACGAGGGCAACTGGATCCTCAAGTATTCGAGCGAGGTTGCTCCCACCGGGATCGAAGAGGATGACGTCCCTGCTACTCTGGCGCTCGGCGCCCCGACCGAACTGGTCGGGGGGGGCGTGTCGCTGTCCTTCTCGATGCCGACCGCGGGATACGCCGAAGTCGCCATGTTCGACATCGCAGGCAGGAGAGTCGCAACGCTCGTGGACCGGGAAACGCCTGCAGGAACGCACGAGGCCATATGGAACGGAACGGGCGCGGGCGGCGAGCCGGTCGCGTCGGGCATCTACTTCGCCAGACTGACGACGGCAGCGGAGTTCGCGTCCCGGAAGGTCCTGCTGGTCAGGTAGAACGCGGCGGCCGCGCGAACAGCGCCGCGAAGATCAACTCCGGTAGGATCGCTCGAAACCGGACGCAAATCGAGAGCGGGGAGCCCTGAACGGCTCCCCGCTTCTCGTTGCCCGCTACAGCAGGTCCCTCAGGACCAGCTTCAATTCGGTGCGTCGCCGTTCTCGTTCGACTCCGAACACGTACTCCGTCCCAGGTTCGCCTCGGAGCATGTCCCGAAACGCGATGAGCCCGCCGAAGTGCTCGACGCCGATGCCGTTGATCGTAAGCACCGTGTCTCCCTCCTGTAATCCCGCTTCGTAAGCGTGTGTGCCGGGTGACACGAAGAGCACCTCGAAGAACTCGTCGTGACTCCAGAGCTGAAGTCCGATCGCGTCACATGGGAACTTGGCGCCGAAGTCTTCTCCCTT
>JBDRTQ010000413.1:0-3932 GCA_043823885.1 Candidatus Eiseniibacteriota bacterium
AGCGGCCGCGCAGGCCCTGGTGGCGCGCGGCCTCGCGCGACCTGACGTGGCGGTCGTGCTGGGGTCCGGGCTCTCATCGTTCGTCGACGCGCTCGACGACGCTCTCGTGGTGCCCTACCCGGAGATCCCCGGGTTCCCGCGCACGGCGGTCGTCGGACACCGCGGTGCGGCCGTCGGCTGCACGCTCGGAGGCAGGCGGGCGCTGGTGCTCGCCGGCAGGGTTCACCACTACGAGGGGCTGGCTCCGGCCGACGTGACGTTCGGCGTCCGGCTGGCGGCCGAGCTCGGGGCAGGCACGCTCGTCATCACCAACGCGTCGGGCGGTATCGACCCCGGCTTCGAGGTCGGGGACCTCATGCTCATCAGCGATCAGATAGCCGCCGTCGGGGGGCCGCGCAGATTGCCGCCCGGAACATTCAGGATGGCCGGCGCCTATTCGGCGCGCCTGCGGGACGCGGCCAGGTCGGCGGCCGCCGACGCGAAGATCGGGCTCCGCGAGGGCGTGTATCTGGGCTCACTCGGCCCCACCTACGAGACGCCGGCGGAGATACGGATGGCCCGGCTGATGGGCGCCTCCGCGGTGGGCATGTCGACCGTATCGGAGGTTCAGGCCGCCCACCGGAGAGGGCTCGAGGTGCTGGGGATAGCCATGATAACGAACGTCCCGCTGCCCGGGCGGTTCCACGAGACCACTCACGAGGAGGTCCTGGAGGCCGGCAGGCTCGGGGCCGGGGCCCTCGTTTCCCTCGTAACGGGCACCCTCGAGAGGCTATAATGGTCCCGGCGACAATGGCCGACAGAGCCGCAGTCCCGCCCCCGGGTTACCCGGAGCGAACGGCGACGCCGGGGCCGCAGAAGGAGTATTGAACATGGACCAGGGATCCTGGCTGAAGCGACGCAAGCCCGGAATCAAGGACGCCAAGAAGCGCGAAGTGCCCGACGGTCTCTGGCGGAAGTGCGAGGGTTGCGGCGAGATCATCTACCACAAGGAACTCGAGAGGAACCTCTGGACCTGCAACAAGTGCGGGTACCACTTTCGCATCTCCGCCGACCAGTACCGCGACATCCTGACGGACCCGGGCACGTTCGTCGAACTCCTGACCGGCATCGAGTCGACCGACCCCCTTGGGTTCGTGGATTCGAGAAGCTACACCGAGCGCATCGTTTCCGCGAAGAAGAAGACGGGGTACAACTCGGCCGTCCTGACGGGGAGCGCCCGGATAGGAGGGCACCTGGCCATGCTGGCCATCCTCGACTTCCGGTTCCTCGGCGGGAGCATGGGTTCCGCCATGGGCGAGAAGATCGCGCGCCTGACGAGAATGGCCATCGAGGAGCGCATCCCCCTCTTGACTCTGTCGAGCTCGGGCGGGGCGCGGATGCAGGAGGGCATTCTCTCGCTGATGCAGATGGCCAAGACGAGCGCCATGTTGGCCAGGCTGCACGAGGAGGGGCTGCCGTACATCGCCATCCAGGTTCATCCGACGACCGGAGGCGTCACGGCCAGCTTCGCGTCCCTCGGGGACGCCATAGTAGCCGAGCCCGGCGCGCTCATCGGTTTCGCGGGGCCGAGGGTCATCCAGCAGACCATACGGCAGGAGCTCCCGGAGGGGTTCCAGACATCGGAGTTTCTGTTGGCGCATGGGATGATCGACATGGTGGTACACCGCAAGGAGCTGAAGGCCGCCCTCGTCAAGCTCCTGGACTTTTTCTCGGACGACGAACGCGATCCCGCGGAGGACGTGCTTGGCCAGGCAAGACGACAGGGACTCTGACGCATACCGGGCGTGCCTGGACTGGCTGTTCGCCCGACATCGGTTCACGATGAAGCTCGGCCTCGACCGTGTCGAGTGGCTGCTGGGGGCCGTCGGTTCGCCCCACGAGCAGTTCAGGATCGTGCACGTCGGCGGCACTAACGGCAAGGGCTCCACATCCTGCATGATAGCCTCAGTTCTCTGCGAGCACGACATCAGGGTGGGGCTGTACACCTCTCCGCACGTGGTTGATTTCACCGAAAGAATTCTTGTCGGCAACCGGCCCATCCGTCGGGAGAGGGTGGTCGATCTCGTCGAGCGCCTCAAGCCGGCGGCGGAGGAGATGGAGGCCACCTTCTTCGAGATCGCCACGGCCGCGGCGGCGCTCTACTTCGCGGAGGAGAGCGTCGACGTCGTCGTCGCGGAGGTCGGGCTCGGAGGCAGGCTCGACGCGACCAACGCGCTCGATTCCGTGCTGTCCGTCATCACAAAGATCGCCGTCGACCACTCGGAGGTGCTCGGCAGCGACATCGCGGCGATAGCGTCCGAGAAGGCAGGCATCATACGCGACTCGGGCACGGTCGTTACGGGCGCCACGGGCGACGCGCTCGACGTCATACGCGGAGTCGCCGCGGCGCGGAGGGCACGATTCGTGTCCGTCGTGGAAGAGGCGCCGATCGACTCCGTCTCCGTGTCATCGAACGGCAGCAGGTTCGACCTCGAGTACGATTCGACCTCGTACGAGGCGCTGTCGGTCTCGATGCTCGGTCGCCATCAGGTGGACAACGCCCGCGTGGCGGTCGTGGCCCTGCACGAACTGGACGGGCTTGGCGTCTTCTCTCTCGCCGATCGTGGGCTGAGACGCGGTCTCGGTGAGGCCTGCTGCATGGGACGCATGCAGGTCATCGACCAGCGCCCGACGATCGTGGCGGACGTCGCGCACAATCCAGACGCGGCGCAGGCGCTTATGACGTCGCTGCCGGACGTCTTCGACTATGACCGGCTCATCGCGGTCGTCGGCATCATGGGAGACAAGGACGTGCGCGGGTTCCTCGCGGCGTTTCACGACCGGGCGGACCTGGTCATTCTGACCAGACCGGCCAGCGAGCGCGCCGCCGAAGCCGAGGCCCTGAGCGCCATAGCGACGGAACTCCAGCTGCCGCACCGCGTCGTCCCCAGCGCGGGGGCGGCGCTCCAGAGCGCGCTGTCCGAGGCCGGCGAAGGAGACCTTGTCTTGATCACCGGTTCCCACTACACTGTTGGCGATATCCTGACCAGTCTGGGCGTCGGACAGGCGCTCTGAACGCGCAATCCAAGCCACGCGGTGCTCGAAGCTACGTACGGCCGGGGAGGTACCATGGCCAGTGTCAGCATGAAGGGAGTGACCAAGGTCTTCGACGGCACGGTCGTCGCCGTTGACCATGTCAGCCTGGAGGTCGAGGACAGGGAATTCGTCGTCCTGGTGGGGCCGTCCGGATGCGGGAAGTCGACGTTGCTCAGGATGGTGGCGGGACTCGAGGAAGTGACCGAGGGCGAGATCCTGATCGACAACCGGCTGGTCAACGACGTTCCGCCCAAGGACCGCGACATCGCGATGGTCTTCCAGAACTACGCGTTGTACCCGCACATGTCCGTCTACGACAACATGGCGTTCGGCCTGAAGCTCAGGAAGTACTCGAAGGAAGAGATCGACGAGCGCGTTCGAGAGGCCGCCGGCATTCTCGGTATCTCGACCCTCCTGGACCGCCGTCCGAAGGCGCTCTCGGGCGGGCAGCGCCAGAGGGTGGCGGTCGGTCGTGCCATCGTCAGGAAACCGAAGGTCTTCCTCTTCGACGAGCCGCTGTCGAACCTCGACGCCAAGCTCAGGGTCCAGACCCGGACAGAGATCAGTAAGCTCCACGAGCGGCTCAAAGCGACCATCATCTACGTCACTCACGACCAGGTCGAGGCCATGACGATGGGCAGCCGCATCGTCGTCATGAAGGACGGGATCGCTCAGCAGGTCGCCGATCCCCTCACCATTTACCGCGAGCCGGTCAACGAGTTCGTCGCGGGATTCATCGGCAGCCCCGCGATGAATCTCATCGACGGCGCGCTCGAGGAGCAGGGCGAGAATCTGACCGTCTCGTGCGCCGCGTTCAAGACCAGGGTTCCGGAGGCGAGGGCGAAACTCCTGGCCGG
>JBDRTQ010000414.1:0-6262 GCA_043823885.1 Candidatus Eiseniibacteriota bacterium
CTGCCCGATGGCCGAGACGACCACGTCTACCTCCAGCATGTGCTCGCTGCCCTCGATCGCGACCGGTCTGCGCCTGCCGGAATCGTCCGGCTCACCGAGTTCCATCTTGAGGAGTTCCATCTGCCTGACCCACCCCTCGGCGTCGCCGATGATGCGCGTCGGGTTGTGGAGAGTGTGGAGGATGACGCCCTCTTCGACGGCGTTCTCGATCTCCTCGTTCCGGGCGGGCATCTCGGCTTCGGACCGGCGGTAGACGATGTAGACGTTCTCGGCGCCGAGCCTCACGGCGCACCGAGCCGAGTCCATGGCGACGTTTCCGCCGCCGATCACCGCGACGTTCTGGCCGATGCGGATCGGCGTGTCGTACTCGGGGAAGAGATACGCCTTCATCAGATTGGTTCTGGTGAGGAACTCGTTCGCCGAGTAGACGCCGTTCAGGTTCTCTCCGGGTATGCCGAGGAAGTAGGGGAGGCCGGCGCCTGTCGCGACGAATACCGCCCCGTACCCGTTCTTGATGAGAGAGTCGAGCGTCCCGAGCTGCCCGACGACATGGCTGGTCTCGAACTCTACACCCAGCTTCATCACGTAGTCGCACTCCACCTGGACGATCGACTTCGGCAGCCTGAACTCGGGAATGCCGTAAACCAGCACCCCACCGGGCTTGTGCAGAGCCTCGAATATGGTCACGCCGTGCCCGAGCTTGGCCAGCTCGCCTGCCACGGTCAGGCCGGCAGGACCGGCGCCGACGACTGCCACCTTGTGACCCGAGGGAGACGCGATGACGGGTGTCCTCACTTCGCCCTGCTTGAGTTCGTAGTCGGCCGCGAAGCGCTCGAGCCTGCCCACCGCGACGGGCTGTCCCTTCCTGGACAGCACGCACACCGCCTCGCACTGCTCCTCCTGCGGGCAGACCCTGCCGCAGATGCCGGGCAGGCTGTTCTTCTCTTTGATCTTGCGGGCGGCCCCCAGGAAATCTCCGACCTGCATCAGCTTGATGAACGCGGGGATGTCTATCTCGACCGGGCACCCGGCCACGCACGGAGCCTTCTTGCACTGGAGGCAGCGAAGGGCCTCCTCCTGTGCCATCTCGCGCGTGTAGCCGGTGGCGACCTCATCGAAGTTGTCCCGCCTCGCGCGGTGGTCCTGCTTCGGCATCGGAATGCGTTCCTGCGCCTTCTCCACCTCTTCGCCCTTGGCGGCCAGCATGCATTCGTGATGCCAAAGCGCCCGGTACTCCTCACGCTGATACATCACCTGCCGCTTCATCAGCTCGTCGAAGTCGACCAGATGGCCGTCGAACTCCGGGCCGTCAACGCACGCGAACTTCGTCTCGCCGCCGACGTCGACGCGGCAGCACCCGCACATGCCCGTGCCGTCTATCATCACCGAGTTCAGGCTGACTATCGTAGGGATGTCCTTCTCTTTGGTCGCGCTCGCTACGGCGCGCATCATGACGACCGGACCTATCGCCACTACCCGGTCGATCTTCTCGCCCCTTTCGTAGAGCTGCTTCAGGGCGTCCGTGACGAACCCGTGCAGGCCCTTCGAGCCGTCGTCTGTCGTGACGAACATCTCGTCGGAGATCGCCGCCATCTCCTCTTCGAGGATGAGAAGGTCCTCGGTCCTCGCGCCTACGATCGAGATCAGCTTGTTGCCGGCCCCCTTGAGGCCCTTCGCTATCGGGTAGACGGGCGCGACACCGATTCCCCCGCCGATGCACACCACGGTGCCGAAGTTCTCTATCTCGCTCTTGCGTCCGAGCGGCCCGACTACGTCGAGGATGCGCTGACCGAGGCCGTAGGTCGCCATCTTCTTCGTAGAGGCGCCGACGGCCTGGAAGATCACCGTGATCAGGCCCGTCTCCGTGTCGAAATCGGCTACCGTAAGCGGGATCCTCTCCGCGTAGTCGTCGGCCCGCAGGACGACGAACTGTCCCGGTGACACGGCGTTCGCGATGTCGGGGCGGTAGAGCTTCCAGAACTTGACGTCGGAGGAGAGGTCGCGCGACTCGACGATCTCGTTCCGCGTCCAGGCCGCGCGCCCGGTTGCTTTGGATGTCACGTTGTGTCTCCCGGATGGCTTGTCGTGTGGCGCCTGGGACTAGTCGTCCGCCGCCTCGGCGTCCCTGATGAGCTTCGCGACCTTCTCGAGGAGCAGGTCGGCCTCGATCGGCTTGTCGGCGAAGTCGTCCGTCTTCATCCAGTAGCCGTCGGTCTCCATGGAGAACTTGAACCCCGTGGCTTCTCCCACCGCCGTCAGCATGAGAATGGGGATTCTCTTGTAGACGGGATGTGTCTTGAGCTTCTTCGCGAGCGTGAACCCGGAGTCGTGCCGCTCCATCATCAGGTCGAGCACGATGGCGTCCGGCTGCCCGTACTCCACCTTTGTGAAGCCCTCCTCAGCGTTGAACGCCGCCTCCACCTCGTAACCGCCCGATTCCAGCACGGTGGAGTTCATTCTCACGAAATGGATGTTGTCATCGATGATGAGGATCTTCTTCTTCTCACCCACGTTGGAGTCCCCTTCCTCGTGAGGGTGGCTACTGCCGGGTCGTCCCGCAGGGCCAGAGACCGTCAGCTCAGGATCTCATTGATCTTCCGCAGGAGCTCTTCCGGGCTGGCCTCTTTGTCCAGGAACGCATCGGCGTTCATCAGCGAACGCTCGTCGTCGTCCTTCGGCTTGAAGTCCATCCCGGTTTCCTCGCCGATCGCGGTCATCAGTATGACCGGCATGTCGGCGTAGGCCTTCTTGATGGACTTGCTGACATTGAAACCGGAGTCGAAGTGCTCCATCATGACGTCGAGAACAACGATGTCGGGCGAGAATCTCTCAATGGCGCCGAGCGCCTCGCCCGCGCTGTAGACGGCCGATACCTCCAGCCCGGAGTTCTTCAGGAACAGCGAGTAGAGTTTGACGAACTCGATGTCGTCGTCCACGATGAGGACGTGTTTCCCTGCCAACGCTTCCTCCTCCGCCTAGTGATTCGCCACCTTCTTCAGGATCTCAAGGAGCATCGACTCGTTCTCGACGGGGTCAATGGTCGTCGTGACGCGTTCGCCGCCCTTGTAGTAGTGATATTCGATCTTCGTGCCGCACTTGACGTGACACGTGAACAGCTGCTCGAAGATCTGCTCCGCATCGGAGAGGTCCAGCTCTCCGCCCTCGAAGTACGGGCACATCGCATACTCACCCGGCGAGATCATCTTCTGACACTCCGGGCAGAATACCTGGACGTGCTTGAACTTCCCGCCCTCCGGCATGTTGTCGTTCTCCTCTCAAGGGTGGCGTTTCCGTTCGCGCGCCCATGGCCCGGCCGCGCTGCCATCTGATCCAACGTCCCCTCTTATTCCCCCTCAGTGCGGACGAGCGGGAGGAAGACGCTGAAAGAGGTTCCCTCACCCTCGGCCGATTCGACCTCGACCGAACCGTGATGGCCCTCGACGACCTTCTTCACTATCGAAAGCCCGAGCCCCGTTCCTGGGATCGCGGCTGTCTTTGAACTCTTGACCCGAAAGAAGTCCTCGAAGATGAAGGGTATCTCGGCCTGAGGGACGCCGATCCCCGTGTCCCTGACGTCGACCCGCAGGTTCCCGTCGCCGCATGTTCCCTCTATGACCACCGAGCCCCCGGGCCTGTTGTACTTGATCGCGTTGGACACGAGGTTCCTGAACACGACCGCGAGGGAGTCCGCGTGCGCGGTCACCGTGCAGGCCGGAAGAGAGTAGTCCAGCCTGACGGAGACGGACGCCTCGTCGGCGCGAGGTTTCAGTTCCTCAATGACCTTCTCGATGATCGGCCGGACGTCGACCTGCTCCATGCCGCCGGCGATGTTACCGGCGTCGATCCGCGCGAGCTTCAGCCAGTCGGCGATGATGTCGAGGAGGCCGGTCAGCGTGCTGTGCGCTCCGGAGAGCATCTCTCCGGCGACCTCATCGACCTTGCCCATCTTCCCGCCCACGATGAGGTCCAGATACTGCTTGACCAGCAGGAGGGGGGAGCGGAGCTCGTGCGCCACGATGGAGATGAAGTACTGCTGCATCCGCCGCTTCTCCTCGCGTAGCGCCGCGGTCTCCTGCAGGAGCTTCCTCTGCTCGAGGCCTCGCGCGACGATCACCCGGAGCTCGTCGGGCGTGAACGGCTTGGGAAGGAAATCGAAGGCGCCGTGCTTCATGGCGTCGACGGCCGACTCGATGGTCGCGTACCCCGTAATGACAATGCAGACCACGTTCGGGTGGGTCCTGAGAAGCTGCTCGAGCATCGACAGGCCGTCCATGCCGGGCATCATCAGGTCGAGAAGGACCACGTCGGGCTCGACCTGGTGGGCGAAGTGGAGTCCCTCGATGCCGTCCACCGCCGTGTGGCAGTCGTACCCGGCCTTGGTCAGCACCTGGCGGCACGAGTCCCTGATCGGTTCCTCGTCGTCGACCACCAGCACCTTCAGCTGTTCGGCCATGCTGCCTCCCGTGGAGATGACAGACTGAGGCTCAAGAATGAGGCCGTTCGGAGAATCCTCAGGATGTAAATGCTACTACATCGATTCGCCCTCGTTCAACAGGATTCCGACGCGCAACCCCCGATGGAGTCGTGGTTTCGCTTGCGCGAGTGTGACTTCGAGTGTTATCTTCTCTCGAGGTAGTCGCTGCCTCCACACACGGGGGCGGCGTTGCCACGTCCCGACCGGGCGTGGTCTTTCTGTGGTGGCAACCCACACTTCATCAGAGAACCACAAGAGCGTGAACCTACGGGGGTGCGACAAGTGGCGAAGCCAAAGGTAGCGCTGTACTGGAACGCGTCGTGCGGTGGATGTGAGGAGGCGTGGGTTGACCTCAACGAGGACATCCTGAAGGTGGTCGACGCCGTCGACATCGTCCTGTGGCCCTGCGCTATGGACTTCAAGCGCAAGGACGTCGAGGCGCTGAAGGACGGGGAGATAGCGGTCGCATTCCTGAACGGCGGTGTCCGGACGTCCGAGCAACTCGAATGGTCCGAGCTTCTGAGGAAGAAGTCCCAGCTGGTGGTCGCGTTCGGTTCGTGCGCGCACCTGGGCGGTATCCCCGGTCTGGCGAACTTCTACGACAAGAAGACCATCATGGAGAACTCCTACGAGAACCTGCCCGGCGTCGACAATCCCGACAAGACGCATCCTCAGCTGTCGACGAAGATGCCCGAGGGCGAGCTCAAGCTGCCCGAGATCTGGGACCGGGTTCACGCGCTCGACCAGGTGATCGACGTCGACTACTACCTGCCGGGATGCACGGTTCCCCCCGACCTCATCATGGGTGCCGTGGCCGCGATACTCTCTGGCGAGCTGCCCCCCAAGGGCTCCGTGCTCGCCCCGAACAAGTCGCTCTGCGACACGTGCGACAGGAACGACTCGAAGCCGGACAAGCTCGAGATAACCGAGCTCAAGCGCCCGCACCAGACGTTCATGGACCCGGAGAAGTGCTTCCTGGCCGAGGGCGTCATCTGCATGGGACCGGCGACGCGTTCCGGGTGCGGCGAGCGCTGCATCAACGCGAACATGCCGTGTCGCGGGTGCTTCGGCCCTACGGACGAGGTCAGGGACATGGGCGCCAAGTTCCTCTCGGCGCTGGCGTCGATCATCGACGTCGACGACCCCGACGCGATGGAGAAGGTGGTCGCTTCCATTCCCGATCCGACGGGTCTTGCCTACATGTACAGTCTGCCGTCGTCACTGCTCAGAGGCAGGAAGCTCCAGGGCTAGAGCGCGGATGCGGCCGCCGGATACTGGCCGCAAGGCAACACGGAGGAGAGATGAGCAAGAGAATCACGATAGACCCGATCACTCGCCTGGAAGGTCACGGCAAGATCGAGATCTTCCTCGATGATTCGGGGAACGTGTCGAACGCGTACTTCCAGGTGCCGGAGCTCAGGGGGTTCGAGCAGTTCAGTGTGGGGCGGATGGCGGAGGAGATGCCGAGGATAACCCCCAAGATCTGCGGCGTGTGCCCGACGACTCACCACATGGCCTCGACGAAGGCGCTCGACGATCTCTATCACGTTGATCCGCCGCGCCCGGCCAAGCTCATCCGCGAGCTCATCAACACCGCGTTCATGTTCGAAGACCACGCGCTCCACTTCTACTTCCTGGGCGGGCCCGACTTCGTCGTTGGTCCCGCCGCGCCCGCGTCCGAGAGGAACATCTTAGGCGTGATAGCGAAGGTCGGCCTGGAGATAGGCGGACAGGTCATCGACATCAGGAAGCGCGCCAGGAACATCATCACCACCCTGGGCGGCCGCG
>JBDRTQ010000415.1:0-2299 GCA_043823885.1 Candidatus Eiseniibacteriota bacterium
CTGCCGTGGGGGCGCGCTTCATCAGGGTGAACGTGCACATCGGCGCCGCCGCGACCGATCAGGGCATCATTCAGGGGAACGCGAGAGAGACTCTTCTGGCCATCCGGTCGCTCGCGCCCGGGCTCAGGGTGTTCGCCGATGTCTTCGTGAAGCACGCGAAACCTCTGGGGAGCGCGAACATCGAACAGGCTGCAGTCGAACTCGTTGAACGCGGCAAGGCGGCCGCGGTCATCGTCACGGGAGACATGACGGGCTCGCCGGGTTCCCCCGAAGAGCTCGCGCGTGTCCGAGCGGCCGTGCCCGAAACGCCCGTCATTGCGGGGAGCGGTGTCACGGCGGAGAGCGTGGCCGACGTGCTCGGCAGGTGCGACGGCGTCATCGTCGGAAGCTGCATAATGGAGAGCGGACGCGCAGCGCGCCCCATTGATCCCGAGCGCGCCGCGACGTTCGTCAGGGCCGCCAGGCCTTAGTCGTTGCGCACGCCGCAGCGCCGGCCCACGCGCGACGGCCGGCGCCCGCTAACACACCGGCGCCCGCGAGACTTGACATCCGGTCCCCTCTCCGTTTATCCTTGGGAAGAAGGCGCTGACAAGCGATGCGGCCCGGTCACGACGTGGCCGGGTCGCTGGTCTCAATAGAGCACCACCGGAGGAACCGAGAGATGCTGAGGATCTACGACACGCTCGCGGGCAAGAAGAAGGAGTTCGTGCCGGTAAACGAGGGCAAGGTCGGCATGTACTTCTGCGGCATGACCGTCCAGGCGGAGCCGCACGTGGGGCACATGCGGGTCGCGCTGGTGTCGGACGTGTTCCGCCGCTACTTCCGATACAAGGGCTACGATGTCACTCTGGTGATCAACTTCACCGACATCGATGACAAGATCATCCAGAAGGCCGAGGCGGAGGGCGTCGAGTATACGGTGATCGCGAAGCGGAACACCGACAAGTTCATGGCGTTCCTCGAGTTCCTGGGCGCCGAGGAGGCGGACCATTACCCTCGGGCGACCGGGCATATCACTGAAATAATAGAGCTCGTCAAGACATTGGTCGAGAAGGGCTTCGCCTACGAGTCGCAGGGGGACGTCTACTTCGAGGTCAGGAAGTTCCCGGAGTACGGCAAGCTCTCGAAGAGAAACCTCGACGAACTCATCGCCGGGGCGAGCGAGCGGGTCGATATCGACGACCGGAAGCGCAATCCTGAGGACTTCTGCCTGTGGAAGAGCGCCAAGGAGGGCGAGCCCTCCTGGGAGAGCCCATGGGGGCAGGGGAGGCCCGGGTGGCACATCGAGTGCTCGGCCATGTCGACGAAGTACCTGGGCGAGCACTTCGACATACACGGGGGTGGGACGGAACTGATCTTCCCGCACCACGAGAACGAGATAGCGCAGCACGAGGCGGCGACAGGCCATCCTTATGTAAACCACTGGGTCCACCACGGCCTTGTCAATCTCGTCGGTGAGAAGATGTCGAAGTCGACCGGGCACTTCAAGACCATGGAGGAGATATCGAGACGCTTCCCGGCTGACGTCGTCAGGTTCTACCTGCTGTCCACGCATTACCGGTCTGAGATCGAGTTCTCCGACGAGCGGCTGAACGAGGCCGGCGTGGCGATCGAGCGGTTCGAGAACCTCTTCAGGACGCTGTCCCGGATCGTGGGACCGGAGGGAGAGGGGGAGGTGGCGGACGCGCCGAGCGCGTCCGTGTCCGAACTCAAGGAGAAGTTCCTGGCCGCGATGGACGACGACCTAAATACCGCACAGGCGATAGGTTACATGTTTGAACTGGTTCGTGTCGTCAACCAGGGGCTCGAGTCCGGAGCAGAGCAGCCCATCCTGCGCGCTGACAGGGCCGTGCTGAGGGAGTTGTCGGATATTTTGGGACTTCTCCAGCATACCAAGGCCAAGGACGGGAGTGTGCCTGACGAGATCGCCAGAATGGTGCAGGAGCGCTGTGACGCCCGCGCCGCGAAGGATTGGGGTCGGGCGGACGAGCTTCGGGCCGCGATAGAGGAGGCGGGGTACCTGGTGGAGGACACCGGGGCGGGCTCCCTTGCCAGGAAGGCAAAGGAGTAGCCGCCGCGCCTGGTCCCGGGGCCAGGAAGCGGGCGCGGGCCCGTGGTTCGTGCTCTGGAGGCGGTCGCCCGGCCGGCGCTCGTGTCCAGGAAGCGGGCGCGAAGGCGGGCGGAGGGACAGGTGGCGGAAAATCGCGCGAGAATAGCCGAATAGCCGATTTCGTGTTGACATCGCAGCACTTCCTCTATACTATACAGCGTTTGTGCAGCTGGCGGCTTCTGGAAGAAG
>JBDRTQ010000416.1:0-3206 GCA_043823885.1 Candidatus Eiseniibacteriota bacterium
CGGGGGGAGGACACGGCCTGGACCGTCTGGGACACCGAAACGAGAGGCTTCATCAGCCGCTTCGGAGAGATAGCGGGCCTGGTCGATGTGCCGCATACCAGGCAGCTGGAACTCGTGCCGTACGCGGTCACACGGACCACGGACCCCGCCGTCTACGGCGACGGTGACGAACTCGACCACTTCCAGAACTTCGGGCTCGACCTCAAGTACGGACTCACCTCCAACTTCACCGTGACCGCCGCGCTCCAGCCGGACTTTGGTCAGGTCGAAGCGGACCCGTCACTGCTCAATCTCTCTCCCTTCGAGACCTACTACGACGAGAAGCGGCCCTTTTTCGTCGAGGGCAATCGCTACTTCGAGCACCCTCGTTTCAACGTCTTCTATTCGCGCCGCATTGGCACCGGAGATGAGAACTCCCGCATTCGTGTGGCCGGCAAGCTGACAGGCAAGACGTCGCAGGGCATCTCGGTGGCCGCGCTGTACGCCGCCACGGACGTGACCGAGGAGGGGCAGGCGCACAACTTCCTCAAGAACGGAGAACAGCTCGCTCACTTCTTTGTCGGGAGATTCGGCAAGGAGTTCGCCGGCGGGGCGCATCGCGTCAACGTCATGCAGACGGGTGTTTTCAGGAGTGCCGAGCGCCTGACGTACGATGAGGACGAGTTCCCATCCCGCGACGCGTGGACCACGACGATGGACTTCGACCTCAACTTCCACGATCGCGACTACAACGTGGAAGGATCGTTCATCGGGACGGTCGTCGACCCGGCGGCCGTCGGCACGGACCCATCGATCTCGCACGACAGGATCCATGGCACAGGCGGCAATCTCGGCATCAGGAAGCTGGGGGGCACCTTCATGGGCGGCGTCTCGGGCCGGTGGGAGAGCGACAAGCTCGACGCCAACGACGCCGGGTACATCCAGGCGCCTGACGAGACGAGCACGAGCGGGTGGCTGCGATACCAGCACAGCACCACGCGCGACGATGCCCTGTTCCTGAGTGGCGAGATCGGCATCGACCTCTGGAAGAGCTGGCTCTACGCGGGGAACGAGGGGCTGGATCCCGACACGGGCGAGGTCGCCTGGTCCTACGAGCGCGGGCACCCGGAGAATCAGGGGCTGAACGTGAACGCCTCGGGTCAGCTCGCGAACTACTGGTACGTCTGGGGTGGAGGGGGATGGGAGCCGGAGGGGACGTCCAAGTACGGCACGCGAACGTACGGCGGCGAGCGCGGACCCCTGATGCGCTATCCCTCGAACGTCTACAGCTGGCTGGGGTTCAACACGGACTATCGTCTGCCGTTCGTGGCTAACGTCGACCTCAACGCGGGGGCCAACGAGCGCGGCGCGTGGAACAGGCGAGTGGCGGTGGGCCTGGACTGGACCGCGACGGAGACGATGACCTACAGCCTCTCCGTGTCCTACAGACGCTCGCATTCCGAGGCGCAGCACCTCGAGAACTTCGCCAATCCCGGGGGAGGGATAGGCGGCGTCAGCTACGTCTTCGCAGAACTCGAGCAGCAGACGGTGGACGCCACCCTTCGCTCCGACATCCTGTTCAGCCGTAACCTGTCGCTGCAGCTCTACGCCCAGCCCTATCTCACCGTGGGCGGCTACGGGAACCCTCGCGAGCTCATCACGCCGGATACGTACGACCTCGTTCCCGCCGTGGACGTTCCGGGCTTCATCGCCGTCACCGACTACGACTTCCGCTACTCGGCGATGAACGTGAACGCCGTACTCCGCTGGGAGTACCGTCCTGGCAGCACGCTGTATCTGGTGTGGAAGCAGGGGAGGGACCTCTACGACGACCGCTTCGAGGCTCCTTCGCTTGAGACGGAACTCGACTTCGGGGCTCTGCTCGACACCGAACCGGAGAACGTCTTCCTCGCCAAGGTCACGTACTCCTTCTCGATATAGACGAAGCGCCGGCGTCACACTGACACCGGCGCTCCTCGTGCGTCGTACTGCCTTCCGCCCGCTCTCGCGAGGGCTCTACCTGTACATCGCCTTGATCGAGCCCCAGGAAGTCTCCTGGACCGGCGCCGCGCACGCGTCGCAGGTCGTGTAGGGACTCGTGTGCGCGCCGAGAGCGAAGTTGTACGGGTTGTTGATCTCGAGGCAGGGCGAGTTGTTGCAGAGGTAGTAGTCGCCCTCGAGCACGTCGCAGAAGAGCGGGTCGACATGGATGTTCCGGCTGTCGGGAAGCTGGTCGCCGCCGACATTGCCGAACGCGAGGCAAAGCGACGGAGCGACCGAGTTGTAGTCCTCGGCCTGGACCGACGCCCCGCCGGTGCCGAACGCGAAGATCGACTGGGTGATGGCCATCTCGAATCCGAATGCGCCGGCGGAGTAGATGCTGCCGCCGTGCGCCGCGCCGTTGAAGCAGAACGTGCAGCTCTGGACGGACAGGGACCTCGTGTAGTCGGTCAGGGCGAAGATGCCGCCGCCTTGCAGAGTGGCGGTGTTGTATTCGAATACGCAGCCCGCCGCGTTGACCCACGTGAACCCGTTGATGAAGATCCCGCCGCCGCGCGAAGCCGAGTTCCTCTTGAATCTACAGTAGAATATCTTCGAGGGGTCTTCGGGCTCGGTCCCGCCGCTGTCGAAAGTCCCCACGTAGATACCGCCACCGTCGGCGGCGAAGTTGTCCACGAAGTCACAGTCCGAGATGTGGACGATCGTCCCCGTCTTGCAGCACACGCCGCCCCCGCTGATGCCGGCGACGTTCTCCTCGAAGTCGCATTTGGCGATGTCCACGTCCGATCCGTAGCAGTAGATGGAGCCGCCGTAGTACAGCGCCTCGTTGCCCACGAACTCACATGAGACCACAGCCATGATGGCAGAGCTCCCACAGTACATCGCACCTCCGTACTCGGCGTAGCAGTCCTCGAACGCGCAGCCGAGTATCGCCGGCGCCGAGTTCGCGCAGTAGATCGCGCCGCCCCATCCCGCGGTCTCGCCGCTGGTCGGGGCCGCGCCGTTTCTGACCGTGAACCCCTCGATCGTGGTTCCCGGCGGCTCGCTGCCGGCAAGCACGAATGCCCGCCCCGCGTTCTGGCAGTCGATGATGGTCAGGTCGGCCCCCGCCTCTGACAGCAGGTACACGCCCTTCCCGCCGAACACGATGTCCCGGTTCTGAGGTCCTGAGTATGTTCCCGGTGCGACGAGGACAGTGTCGCCCCCGCTGGCAGCGGTCATTCCTT
>JBDRTQ010000417.1:0-5493 GCA_043823885.1 Candidatus Eiseniibacteriota bacterium
CCGCTTCCTCTGTTGGGCTTCGTAACGGGCCCCCGCTACCAAACATGGAGCCGCCGGTAGAGATACCGGCGGCTTCGCTTAGGATAGTGACCTCGCTCGTCACGGCATGCTGTCAGGCCGCGAGACGGCAGCGCGTGTTGCCCGGCATCATGCGCTGAAGCAAGGCTCCGCCACGGCGGCTATCTCGAGTCAGCCGGTGGACGCCCCGTGCGGTCCAGCCACTCGAGGATGCCGCGGATGCTCCCGCTTGCCATTCCGATGCTTGTGTCCGCCGCACCGTAGTAGAGCCGCAAGGTGTCGCCGTCAGGCGCGACGGTATAGCCGCAGGGGAAGACGACCTTGTCCACGTCGCCGTGGGACTCGTAGTCCGTTTCGGGACCGAAGAGCCACTCGTCGCCGCGCAGCAGGCAACGATCGGGGGTCTTGAGATCCATGAGCGCCGCGCCCAGGCGGTAGATGCACCCCGCCGCGGTCGTCCGCGCACCATGATAGAACAGGAGCCAGCCACGCTCCGTCTCGATGGGCGGGGTCGAGAGCCCCACCTTGCCGGCGTCCCACCATGCACCACGGCGCGCCGGGAGGATCCTCTTGTGGCTCCCCCAGTGGCGCAGGTCCGGCGAGTAGGAGATCCAGATGTGCGCGCCACTGGGCCCGACCGGCCGGTGAATCAGCGCCCAGCAGTCGCCGATGCGGTGCGGGAAGAGCGCGGCGTCCTTGTCCTCCGGTGGAACAATCATGCCGAGGTGCTCGAACGCTTGGAAGTCCGTGGTCAGCGCCAACGACACGCCCGGACCGCTCTCCGCGTAAGATGTGTAGAGCACCGCGTAGCGGCCCAGTTCCGGCACGTAGGTGATACGGGGATCCTCGATGCCCCAGAGCTCCTCGGGGCGCTTCTTTGGGTCGGGAGCCAGGGTCGGCTCCGGGTCGATGACCCAGCCGTCGATGCCATTGGCCGAGCGTGCCGCGCACAGGTGCGAGTGCCCGCGGTGGTCCTCCACGCGGCAGAGCAGAAGGGTGGTCCCATCCGGAAGAAGCACCGCGCCGGGGTTGAAGACCGTGTTCACCGGATAGGGCCAGTCCCGGGCCGTGAGTATGGGATTGCGCTCGCTGCGCACCAACAGGGCACCGTTCGCGTCAAGGCTCATTAGACCTCCGTCTTCTGGATGATGTTCTCGGCCAGGCGCATCTCGACAAGCGAGAGCAGGAAGGCCAGTGTCGACTCCGCCCCCTGGTTCTGGTTGACCCGGTCTGAGTGCAGACCGTCGCAGCAACCGCCGTTGCGGGCGTCGTACAGAGGCTTCCCGATGTCGTTGCTGCCCAGGAACCAATCAAAGGCCACCTGGGCCTCCTTCCGCCAGCGCGCGTCGCCGGTCAGCCAGTGCGCCTCCAGGCAGGCAGAGATCGTGGTGTAGGCCTCCAGTGGTTGCTGGTCGAACCGGGCGCGGGATCCGCCGCGGCGGTAGAAGCCGTTTGAACCTACCGGCACGAAGTGCCCCCCCCCCAGGCCGCTGCAGTCGGACCAGCCAGTCGAGAGACTCGAGTCCCACATCGGTCATCTCGGGGCGGTCTGTCATCCAGCGGCCGCAGAGCAGCAGGGCGTGCGGCAGAGTGCCGTTATCGTAGCCGACTACCTCCTCGAACCAGGACCACTCCGGGCCACTGGCCCGGCGGTAGATGTCCATCAACCGGTCGGCGAGCGTCTCGCGGGCCAGTTGGGCGCTGCGATCTCCTGAGAATCTCCGCAGGTACTCGTGGATGGCCAGTAGAGAGAAGGCCCATGCGCGGGGGGATGTCGCGTCCAGGGCCCTGTGTAACGCGCGCTCGAAGAGGTTCCCTGCCGGCCCGCGCAGGCCCTCGTTCGCGGAGCGGCCAAGCACGGTTCCCAGCGCCCACAGGGCCCGAGCGTGGGCGTCCTCGGACAGCTCCCCATTGCTCCATTTGCGCTCGTAGGACAGGAGATTGCGGAAGTGGAAGGAGACGGGGTCGAAGGCGTACCACAGGGAGGCCAGGTAGCGGGAGGCCAAGTCCTTTGCAGTAGATGAGAGTTCGTCCTCGAACTCCTCGAGGAGCACGGCGAGGATCAGTGCTCGGGCATTGTCGTCGGTGGTGTAACCCTTGCTGAAATCGGGCACGGCGAAGATCGCGTGCTGGAGGATGCCGGTGTCATCGGTCAAGCGGCGGAGATGGTCGAGCTTCATGCGCGGCAGTTCGCGGGGACGCTTGCTCATGGTGATGAAGATCCCGTCCGGGGCCGAGGGGCGCTTGTGCCGGGCCAGTGCCTGCTTGAAGCTCCGCGCGTAGAGCCTGGCGACCTCCGACCAGATCATCTCACGCCCGCGCAGGTAGGCCCGTTTCCGCATGGCGTGGCGGGCGGGTTCGTCTTCGAGCAGTTCCACCACCTTGTCGGCGATGGCCGCCGGATCGTTGAAGGGCGCCAGAACACCGCAGCCGTCATCCAAGAGCTCCTGGGCGTACCAGTAAGGGGTAGAGATCGTCGCCTTGCCGGTGCCCACGGCATAGGCCAGGGTACCCGATGTGATCTGGGCCTCGTTGATGTAGGGGGTGATGTAGATGTCGGCGGCCCCCAGGAACTCGACCAGCTCCTGATAGCTCACGAAGCGATTGTGGAATACCACACTAGATTCCACGCCGCAATCGTGGGCCAACCGCTCGATCTCGAGCCGGTAGGACTCGCCCTCGTTGCGAAGCACGTGCGGGTGGGTGGCGCCGACCACGAGGTAGACAACATTGGGGTTCCTGGCCAGGACGGTCGGCAGCGCCTCGATCACGTTAGCGATGCCCTTGCTAGCCGAGAGCAGGCCGAAGGTCAGCATCACCATCTTGCCCTCGACCTCGAACTTGTCTTTGTAGAAGTTGGGGTCAACGAAGGGCACGTCGGGAATGCCGTGGGGGATGAAGTCGATCTTCTCGGATGCGACGCCGTAGATCTCGCGCAAGTACCGCTCGCCGCGGCGACTCATCACCACCAACCGGTTGGAAAGCGAGGCAAGCTCGTCCATCACTTTGCGCTGGGCAGGGTCGGGGCTGTCCAGGATCGTGTGCAGGGTGGTGACCACCGGCATGCGCAGGTCTCGTAACATCGCCAGGACATGGCTGCCGGCCGGCCCGCCGAAGAGGCCGAACTCGTGCTGCAGGTTGACCACCTCGACGCCGCTCAGGTTCAGGAAGTCGGCCGCGCGCCGATAGGCCGCGACCTCCTTTTCAGGGACCTCGAAGTGCACCCGCTGCCCGTAGGCGTACCCAGGCTCCGAGTCGGTCACGGCCACCTGGAAGAACTCCGCCGCCCGGTCCTGCTTCTCAAGCGCGTCGCAAAGGTCCGCCGTGTAGGTAGCGATGCCACACTTGCGTGGCAGGCTGCTGCCCACGAACGCGACACGACGTGACCGTTGCTTCATGGCTCTTGGCATTGATTCTCAATCTCCATCAAACCGTCTGCGTCGGCGGCTGCCGGTTGATGTTCCGGGCGAACGCCCGAGTGTTCTTGGCTCAAGCGCAGCGCCCCTCTCGCGAGGGGCGTTACGTAGTCAGTAGTATCCGCCTGTTCGGGCGCCATCATACTGCCAACACGGGGGACTGGCAAGCGCCCCGTCGACATCCACTGACCCGCGGGAACTGACCTCACACCGACGACGTGGCTCTCGTGACCACATCAGCCCGCGCACAAGCTACGCGAGGCACCTGATCCTGCCCGACCTAGAGGTCTCCTACCATTCTTCGGCAGAAGCCGCGTCGCAACCAGACGCTCCCCCATCGCGTCCTGAATAGCCTTGTAGCGGGCCCCCGCTACCAAAGCAATGTCGGCGGCTTCGTCGTCTGCGGGCGCGTCCCGGTCATGCCGAACATCACCGGCGACGACCTGGATCTCTCTGATAACATGGAGTGGTAATCGGAACGTGCCTCTCCCCCGCTCGCGAACAGGCCAACGTAACCAGTCCGTGCTCCAGGATGGGAGGACGACGATGCGTACACTCGCCGCGGCAGTACTCTGTTGTCTGCTGTTGATCTACCCACACGATGGCCCGGCTCGTGCCTGCACGTCGTTCCTGATGGATACGCCCGATGGCCCGGTCTTCGGTTGCAACCTCGATCTTTTCATTCCGGGCGACGGGCTCGTGTTCGTGAACCGGCGCGGCGTCGAGAAGGAGAGCTATCAGACGAGCACGACCGGCGAGAGGGCGCAGTGGACCTCCGAGTTCGGCAGTGTGACGTTCAACCTGGCCGGGAACGAGTTGGTGTGGGGCGGAATGAACGAGGCCGGGCTCGTCATGAGCTCGATGGAACTCAGATCCGGAGAATTCCCGGAGCCAGACGAGAGGCCAGCTCTCTACGACGGCGGCTGGGGGCAGTACGTGCTGGATACCTGCAGCAGTGTCGAGGAAGTCATCCAGACGGACTCGACTGTGAGAGTGCAGGACCAGGGCCTCACCAGTCACTACCTGGTCTCGGACGCGGACGGGAACTGTGTCGCTGTCGAGTATCTGGACGGACAGTTCGTGTACTACGCAGGCGATGATCTGCCGGTCAAGGCCATGTCGAACATGCGCTACGACCGTGCTCTGTACGCCTACGAACGGGGCGGCACGCGCTGGTGGTGGTCGAACCCGGGCCGGTCGGCCGAGCGCTTCGCCGCCTGCCATGACCGGGCCGCAAGTTTCGACGCGAGCCGAGACACCTCTGCGGTGAACTACGCGTTCGGGACGCTGGTGTACTGGGTCGCCGCGCCCCACACCAGGTGGAACATCGTGTTCGATGTCGCGGACCGGGAGATCTGGTTCCGGTCCGATCAGAGCCCGACCTACAAGCACATCTCGTTCAGTGCCTTCGATTTCTCGTGTGACGCTCCGAAGCTGATGCTGGACGTGAACACCGCGCTCGTGGGGAACGTTGGCGGAGCTTTCGTGCCTTACGATGGCGACGTCAACGTGAACGTGTTGCGTACGTTCTGCGAGCGGTACGGGCTCAAGATGTCGGAGCAGAGCGCCACCGACCTGACTCAGTTCTTCGATGGTTTCGAGTGCGCGCGTTGAGGTTCCGGGGGTGTGGCAGGCCCGCAGGCCCGCGGATTCTTGACATATGGGCATATACGTGATATCGTGATCGTCGTTCATGTTCCCCCTCTCCGCGCATCCGTCCGGACGTCCACGAAGGGAGATCACCATGTGCCGCACGATCCTCATCACGGTACTGTGGACAATTCTTGTGGCGCTTCCCATCTCTGCCACGACGATTCACGTCCCCGACGACTACCCGCTGATCCTGGACGCCATGTTCTTCGCCAACGCCGGCGACACGGTTCTCGTCGAGTGCGGCATCTACTACGAAGGCAACATCCAGATGAAGTCGGGCGTCACGCTGATAAGCGAGACCGGCGAGGTCGGGTGCGCGATGATCGACGCCCAGAACATGAGTCGCATCATCGAGTGTGTCGACTGCGACGAGACGACTGTGATCAAGGGCTTCACGCTTGCCAGC